>SYOC01000102.1 GCA_005804965.1 Pseudomonadota bacterium | reverse complement strand
GGTGGCGCATCGGTGCTTGGTGGCATCGCCTTTCATCCGGTTGCGACTGGGCGGCTCGGCGACCTTCAGGTGGCGGCGCTAGAGCAGGCGATTCGCCCGGCAGCGACGAATGCACACTTCGCCCCGGCTGGGGTGATATGTCTGGAAAGCACGCACAACCGTTGTGGCGGCACTATCTTGCCGAGTGCGTATTTTCGCTCGGTGCATGCGCTCGCCGAGCATAGCGGAATTCCTATCCATCTCGATGGGTCGCGGATCTTTAATGCGTCGGTGGCGTTGGGGTGTGACGTACAGGAATTCACCTCTCAAGTTGATTCTGTGCAGTTTTGTCTCTCGAAGGGACTCGCAGCACCCGTAGGGTCCCTGGTGTGTGGCAGTCGGGAATTTATCGCCCGCGCACGACGCTGGCGCAAGATGGTGGGTGGTGGCATGCGTCAAGCTGGGATTATTGCGGCTGCCGGCATCGTCGCGTTGACGGAAATGATCGACCGTTTAGCCGAAGATCATCACACCGCCCAGATCTTGGCGGAAGGCATCGCTGACTTGCCCGGTATGCAGCTTGATATGGAGACGGTACAGACCAACATCGTCATTTTCGGTCCGAAGACGCTGCCACCTGAAGGCCCATCGTTTGTGCAAGCGCTGGCACGCGCTGGGGTGCAGATTGGTGATATTGGCGGTGGGCGTTTTCGCGCAGTGACACATTATGGGATCACGCGCGACGACATGCAGACCGCAGTGAAGATTGTACGTGACACGTGGCGCAACGTGTTTCGCTCATGACCTTCTTCTGCTTTACCCGTCCGATGCGACTGTCTGTGGCTGAGGACTGGTGAGGGGCAGAGGTGCAATCAACACGCGCATGATGCGCCGGCCGCTCATTTCTAAGACTGTCACGAGATGCCCGTCGAGTTCGACGGTATCACCAAGACGCCCGATGCGTCCGAGTTGCGCGTTGACATAACCGCCGATGGTGTGCGTGTCTTTCACTTCCACATGTTCCAGCCCTAACGCGTCGGTCACGTCTTCCAACGGGGTGTGGCCATCGGCCATCGCACCTTCAGCCGTGTGTTCGAGCTTGGGGCGTTCGGAATCGAACTCGTCCTGAATTTCACCAACCAGCTCTTCTAAGACGTCTTCCATCGTGACGAGGCCCGAGGTGCTGCCATACTCATCGACAACCACCGCGAGGTGGACGCGCCGTTGCTGGAAGTCCTGCTGAAGGGATTCGACTGGCCGACTTTCGGGAATGAACAGCACGTCGCGCTTAATCTTGAGCAAGTCGGACGAGGTGCGAATCTCGATACGTTGCAAGAAAATATCCTTGATGTGGACCATGCCAATCACTTGGTCGATGTCGGTCTCACACAGCGGATAACGGGTGTGGCCGGTGCGGTAGATAGTGTCGAGGTTGTCTTTCCACGAACTGCTCAGCGACAAATAATCCACGTCGGGCCGAGGCGACATGATTTCCATGACCGTGCGCCCGGCCATGTCGAGCACGTTTTCTAGCAAGTTGACGCGATCTGCCGAGAGTGCGCCGTGGCGTTGGGATTCCGAGAGGATCGTGCGCAACTCTTCTTCCGAGTGCGCGAGATCTTCGATTTTAACATCATGTGCGCCAAAGAGGCGAAGCATACCATTGGCACAACCATTGAGCACCCACAAGACTGGGGTGAAGCACCAGGAAAACAACAGAAAGGGCAAGGAGGTCCACAGTGCCACTTCTTGTGGCTTGCGGATACCGAGGAACTTGGGCATCTGCTCGCCGATGACGATATGCAACGCGGTGATGACGAGGAAAGCGACGGCGAACGACACCCCATGTACGGCTTCTGACGAACCCACGCCCACGAGGGTGAACAATGGCTGTAAGAGACGTGCAACCGTCGGTTCGCCAACCCAACCGAGTCCGAGGCTGGCGAAGGTAATCCCGAGCTGCGCTGCCGCTAAAGAGGCATCGAGATTATGAATGATTTTGCGGGCGACGTTGGCCAGCGGGCTGCCGCGCCGGGCGAGATCGTCGATTTTGGCACTGCGGACTTTGACGATAGCGAACTCTGCCGCCACGAAAAAAGCGTTGGCCAAGAGAAGGACGATAGTGAGGGGCAGGTGCCACTCGGTGCTTAACATGGGGAGTCGCTTTGCTGCGCCATTTCGCTAGGAATAGGAAATAGCAGAGAGCGCGCATCCCCGGGACTCGGGAGACGGTCGGGAAGGTGTATTGGGACGGGGTCAGAGTCTTTACTCATAAGTGGGTAAGAAAAGTGACCCTATTTGAGCACAGGAAGGTCGCGTCGTGCAAGGGTTCTACCAAAGAGGTAGTGGTTCAATTTGATTCATCCCTATGTCTTCGTAGGGGCGGCCCTGCGTGGCCGCCCAGCAAAAGGGCACCCACATAGGGGTGCCCCTACAAGACTTACTCATCAATTTTATCCGCCGGGAAAAAGCGTATGGTTTCACGTCGTTTGCTGATCCCTAGCTTGACGAACAGATGATGGGCGTGATTTTTCACCGTCTTTAAGCTCACACCCAATTGCTCAGCGATGACTTTGTTTTGATTCCCTTGCGCCATCAGTGATAACACGCGCAACTCTTGGCGGCTGAGGGCTTCGAGTCGCTCATCCCCGCTGACTCGGTGGCGGAGGAACGCACTGTAGATATCTTGAGGCAGGCGGGGGTCTACCCAGATTTTACCTTTCATGACCGTGAGCATCGCTTCCATCAGATCCCGCAACGGACCGCCTTTGAGGACATAGGCATAGGCCCCACCGCTGGCAGCTTCGATGGCAGCCTCTTCGTCGGCATAGCCACTGACGAGGATGACGCGCGTACGCGGTGCGCGACGTGCGACCTCGCGGCAAAACACGGACAAACGACCCAGACCCGGCATGCGGTAATCCAGCAAGAGGATATCTGGTTGCAGGTGACGGAGTTGCACAATGGCTTCTGTTCCGGTCGCTGCTTCTCCGAGGATCGTCCACGTTTTTTTCTTGCGCGGCAGCGCATCGCAGAGCAGTTCGCGGAACAACGTGTGATCGTCCGCGATGTAGATTGAGATAGACCCCTCCACGGCAATCGCTTGCTTAATGGTGGTCTCAGCCTGGATTTTTCTCGGACGGCCTCGTTTTCTTGGTGGCGTTTCTTCTCCAGACATGGGTATTGCTTCCTTGAGTCCGTTTTATGCCGAATGGCGACCTTCTAGTAAATAGGGTCAGTGTAGTATTCCGAAGCAATCCTCCGGCCGCCCACAAAATTCGCCCAAAGATAATAGCACGCAAGGACACTTTTCAGTGAATGGAACATTTTTAAAGGTCCTAGTTTTTATAAAAAATATGACTCAATGAGGAAATTTTATATTTTATATTTAAAAAAGATTCAATTTTTTTGAAAAATGAATACTTTTTGGGCTTGTTGTGAGATCATTTTCCGGCAAACATAAGCGGCAGACAAAACAGAAAAAGTTGTGCTTCGATCCTACGAAGGGCACTTTTGCATGGAGGTTTGTATGTCGTCTTGGTGCTTTGATCGTGTGTCTACCGCTGGACGCAATGTGAAAATTGATGCCCGCAGGCAGAGGGAGGGCCGTCTACGCCTGCTCGCAGTCGTGCCTATGGTCGCGGCGCTGTGCATTCTCTTGGCGAGTACGCAGACCGCGTCGGCGAGCACCGACGTGCTCCCCTCGATCGGGACGACGATCACAGACACCAATCTTACGGAGAAGGTGAAGCAGACTCTCAAAAAGAATGCCGAGACGATTCGGTTCATCGAGAATAAAGGGCAGCTCGCCGACCGGGACATTCGCTACTACTACGAAACCAAACAGGGGGCCGTGTTCATCGCGCGGGACCGGATTCGTGTTGTGGCCCACGAGTTCGAGTCGCAGGGTCCAAGCACAGCGCCCGAGCAGACCAAGGCGGCGCTGGCCCAGCCCACCACAGAAGCCAAGCTCACAGCCACGCATGCCTTCACCGTCAAAATGGCAGGCGCTAATCCAGAGGCGCAAATAAAACTGGGGCAGGCGTTCGCGACCCGGTACAACTATTTTCTGGGCGAAGACGCCGCCCGCCAAGTCACCGGTGTCCAGGCGGCGAAAGATGTGGTGATCGAAGAGGTCTACCCTGGCATCGACTTGCGTCTGTACAGCACCGATGAAGGCGATCTCGAATTCGACTGGATCGTGGATGCCGGAGTGGATTTCCGTCAAGTCAAGATGCAATTCCACGGGCAAGACCGCCTCGCCATTGATGAGGCGGGCGCGTTACAAGTTGGGTTGCGCTTCACGGATGTCTCCTTCCATCTGCCGGAGTCGTATCAAGTCACGGAGCAGGGGAAGACGCTCCGCAACCTCGCATTCCACCAAGCGGACGACCAGACGATCACTTTCAAGACCGCATCCGAGATTGATCGGCGCTATCCGCTGGTCATCGACCCCACCTTGAGCTGGGGGTCGTTTCTGGAGGGGAATGATACGGACTTTGACCAGTACTTGTTTGCCATCCAGCTGGACCCTGCCGAGGGCCTGCTGTATTGCGCCGGGGCTACCAATCGCAACATCCCGACCAATGCCGCCCCCTACGACGCCGATGGGTATCAGAATACCATCACTGGGTTCGGTACTACCGGCACCCCTCGTGCCGCCATCATTTATCGCTTGACGAATGACGGCACGAACATGGTAGATTTAACGCTCTACGGACCGAGTTCAGTTTCCACTGGTAATCAGACAGTGGCCTATGGCCTCAGCCTTTCTCCCAACCGGGTGTTCATCGGTGGGCGCACAACTGTGGATATCCCCACGACCGGGTCGCCGTTTGATAGCACCCGGGATAGCGGTGACGGCTTTGTGGCCGTCTTTTCCCGCGACCTGGGGACCCTACATTACGCCACCTATCTCGGCAGCAGCGGCGATGAAACCCTGGGCGTCACCTCTATTCGGGCGCTGAGCGATACCTCTTACGTGGTGGGGCTGACCGCAGTGGCGGCCCTGCCGGCCGGACCGGCAGCACCGAACTATATTACGACCGGAGCGGATCTGACGTTTGGCGGTAATACTGACATGTATATCGCCCAGTTCAGCAGCTTGAATACGCTGGACTGGGGCACGTATGTGGGCGGTTCCAGCAATGAAGTCTTTAACGATCTGGAAGTATTTTCAGACGGGCGGGTGGCGTTTGCTGGGTATGGCACTGGTTCACTGACGGAGGTCAACAGTGCAGCTGCCCAATCAACAAACACAGATAATGACGACGGCATCCTGGGGGTCCTGAACAGCAGCAGCACGGCGTTCGATTATCTCGATGAAATTGGTGGAGACGGATCCTCTGCTGAAGATCGCATTTATGATGTGACGATTGTCGATGAGACGCTCTATTGGACTGGATCGGTGTCGAGTGGCTTCCCGGTGACCAGTGGGGTGTACAATACGGTCCATAGCGGCAGCCTTGATGTCGTCGTGGGGTCCGTCAGCGCCGCGGGCGGGTCCGGGTATCAGGC
>SYOC01000101.1 GCA_005804965.1 Pseudomonadota bacterium | reverse complement strand
TGCTGGATGCCGTACGCAAGACGAATGTCACGGCCCGCGAACACGGCGGCATTACGCAGCATATCGGTGCGTATAGCGTGCAGGTCGATGGACGGAGTGTCACGTTCCTTGATACCCCTGGTCACGAAGCCTTTACCTCTATGCGTGCACGTGGTGCGAAAGTGACGGACTTGGTCATCTTGGTGGTGGCGGCTGACGACGGTGTCATGCCGCAGACCGTAGAAGCGATTAACCATGCGCGTGCTGCGAAAGTCCCGGTCATCGTGGCCGTGAATAAGATGGACAAACCCGGGGCTGATCTTGATCGAGTCAAACGTGAACTGATGACGCATGGCCTCGTATCGGAAGAGTACGGTGGAGAAATCATCTTCGCCCCGGTGTCTGCCAAGACCAGTGAAGGAGTCCCGCATTTATTGGAGATGATTCTTCTCCAATCCGATGTTATGGAACTCCGTGCCCATCCGGATAAACTGGCCCGTGGGTCCATCGTCGAAGCGAAACTTGATCGTGGGCGTGGTCCAGTGGCCACCGTGTTGGTGCAAGAAGGCGTCTTGAAAGTCGGAGATGCCTTTGTCTGTGGGACTGAGTATGGCCGTATTCGCGCTATGGTGGATAGCTGGGGAGACCGAGTCGAGAAGGCTACGCCTTCAACGCCAGTAGAAATCCTCGGCCTCGCTGGAGTACCTGAAGCTGGTGATTCCTTTGTCGTGCTTCCTGATGAAGCGAAGGCTCGCCAAGTTGCCGAACATCGCCGTACCAAACGACGAGAGACGGAACTGACGAAGAGCAGCAGCCGCACAACGCTGGAAGATTTCTACCAACAAGCACAAGCTGGCGAGGTCAAGGAGCTACGAGTTATCATCAAGGCCGATGTGCAGGGCTCTGCTGAAGCTGTCAGCGATTCGCTCTCGCGTTTGTCGAATAACGAAGTGAAGCTCACGGTGCTGCATTCCTCAGTCGGCGGGATTTCCGAATCTGACGTGCTACTGGCAACTGCTTCGAAAGGCATCATTATCGGTTTCAGCGTTCGCCCCGAAGGCAAGGCTGCTCAACTGGCCGAGCGTGAAGGCGTAGAGATCCGTCTCTACAACATTATCTACGAAGTGATCGAAGATGTTCGTGCCGCGCTCGAAGGGATGCTGGAGCCTACGTACAAAGAAAAACCGCTTGGCCGCGC
This sequence comes from Pseudomonadota bacterium, assembly GCA_005804965.1. GTDB lineage: Bacteria > Desulfobacterota > Binatia > Bin18 > Bin18 > SYOC01. The sequence continues at coordinate 3,488 of SYOC01000101.1, read as the reverse complement.
AGAAGTGCGGCAAGTCTTTACGGTCTCACGACTCGGCTTGGTCGCTGGGTGCCTGATTATGGAAGGCAAAGTCGTGCGCGGTGCTCACGCGCGGTTGGTGCGCAATCGCGCTGTGGTCCACACTGGGCGTTTGAGCAGCCTCCGTCGCTTCAAGGACGACGTGCGTGAAGTGACCTCCGGGACCGAGTGCGGTATCAGCTTCGAGCATTTTCATGATGTGCAACCGGGTGATGTCATCGAAGCCTACGAGCTGGAGCAAGTGTTGCGTCGTCTCGAAGTGCGTCCGCAGCCCGAAGCGCAACGGCGGGCCAGCTAATCGGCGTACGTGTGGAGCAAGAGGGCGACGGCATGGTTGTGGGAGTGTTACAGCTCACCATTTTCATTTCGAGCAGCCAGTCCCTCAAAGACAAGCGGTCCGTACTGCGCAAGATCAAAAGCCGAGTACGGAACGAATTTAATGTTTCTATCTCGGAGTGCGGGGATCATGACCTGTGGCAACGAGCCCTGCTCGGCATCTGCCAAGTAGGGGTGGACCAAGCCTATATCGACGGAGCTTTGCAAGCGGTCGTGCGGTTTATTGACGAAATGTTCGTCGCCGAAATCGGTGAGGAAAAAGTCGAGTTTCTGCACTACTGAGTAAATAGTTCTGAGTTCTTAGTTTTTCGTCGCTCATAACTAGAAACCGACAACTAAAAACTGCCAACTTGATTATGCCTTCGCGACGCCCGGAACGAGTCAGTGGACTGTTACTCGAAACTGTTGCCGAAACCCTTCTCCGTGAAGTGAAGGACCCGCGCGTCAGTACCGTGACTGTGACTGGTGTGAAATTGAGTCCTGATCTGAAGACGGCGATCATTTTCTTCGCTACGCACCGTGATGATGAGGTGGCTTCCGCTTTAGCCGGATTACGCAAGGCGACTGGCTTTATCAAACGACACGTGGCCGGGCAGTTACGCATGCGCCACACCCCAGAGATCGAATTCCGCCACGACGAGACGCTAGATCAAGTGAATCACTTGGAATCTCTCCTCCGTCAAGCAGCGGAAAAAGAGCGTGGACATCTCGCTTGAACGGCCTTCTCCTCATTGATAAGCCCGAGGGGCTCACCTCTGCCGCCGTCGTTCGCCAAGTGAAAAAAGCACTTGCAGCGGAAAAAATCGGCCATCTTGGTACGCTCGACCCTTTCGCCAGCGGCCTCTTACCCTTGTGTTTAGGCACTGGGACGAAGATTGCTCAGTTTCTCATGGCAGAACGGAAGTCGTACTCGGGTACCATTCGCTTGGGCGTGGACACCGATACTCTCGACGTGACCGGAGCGGTTCTGAAGACCTCACCAGTGCCTGCTTACAACGAGCAGACCCTGCGGGAATTGGAGCAGCGTTTCTCGGGCGAGTATTGGCAAACCCCACCAATGTACTCGGCCTTGAAACGGAATGGGGTGCCGCTCTACAAGTTGGCCCGCCGCGGCGTGGTGGTTGAGCGTGAACCTCGGAAAATTCACATTGAGCAGCTGACTCTTGCGCCGTTGGCTGCGGACATGTGGGAGTTTTCCCTCACCAGCTCCAAAGGAGCCTACATGCGGGTCTTTGCTGCGGATATCGGCGTGGCGCTTGGCTGCGGCGGGCATCTCGCTTCCCTTCGCCGCACAGCCTTCGGCGAATTTACCCTTCAGGAAGCGCTCCCGTTACCCAGTGTCTTGGAATCACGCACCCCAGAATCAGCGTTGCTTACGCCTACCCAAGCCATGCGTCACTACCCTGCTATGAGGATTACCGCAGACGTGATTGCCCAGTTGCGACGAGGGCAGCAAACTGGCCTCTCTACCTTGCTCCATCCCACTGCCGCAACGACGGCCACGCTACTTGATGACGAGGATGAGCTCGTAGCTGTGGTGGGATGGCAGGATGAACAATGGAGCTTGCTGCGCGTACTCTAACCTTTACACTCAGAAAACGACGTGTTAGAACACAAAACTGAACTAGACAAAGAAGGAGAAGACATGCCTATGCAAGGAGCAGGACAACGAGGCGAGGTGATGCAGCAATTCCGCCTCCATGAAACCGATACTGGATCACCGGAGGTCCAGATTGCGCTCCTCACCAAGCGAATCGAGCAACTCACAGCTCATTTCCGGACGCACGCCAAAGATCACCTCTCACGACGCGGCCTCCTCCAGATGGTGGGGCGTCGCCGTCGCCTTCTCGATTATCTCCGCAGTGTGGATTACCAACGCTACCGCAGCATGCTTGAGCGCCTTGGGCTGCGTCGCTAACGTTTCTTTTCCCCCTGTTCGATAATTCCCGAGTAGGTGCCCAGTGCACGGCGCCAGGGGAAAGGTGTATGCATTATGTTCAAGAGAATAGAGATGGATTTCCACGGGCGTCCGCTCGTGATTGAGACTGGTCGCATGGCGAAGCAGGCCGGTGGTGCCGCTGTGGTCAGTTATGGCGAGACGGTTGCGCTCGTGACTGTCGTGGCGAATAAAGAACCCCGTGAAGGGACGGACTTTTTTCCGCTGACTGTTGATTATCAAGAACGAACCTTTGCTGCCGGGAAAATTCCTGGTGGATTTTTCAAGCGTGAAGGCCGCCCCTCCGAGCGCGAAATCCTGACCTCCCGGCTCATTGACCGCTCTTTGCGCCCGCTCTTCCCAGACGGCTTCTTTTGCGAGACACAAGTCGTGGCTTCGATTCTCTCGGTGGATCGTGAAAACGATGCCGACACGGTGGCAATGATCGGCGCTTCTGCGGCCTTGCAGGTCTCTGATATTCCGTTCCGTGGTCCGATTGCTGGCGTGCGTATCGGCAGGATTCGCGGGGGCTTGGTGGTCAATCCTTTGCAGAGTCAGTTTAATGCCAGCGATATTAATCTCTTCGTTGCCGCCGGGCGTGATGCCATCATCATGGTGGAGGGTGGGGCAAGAGTCGTGTCCGAAGAAGACATGCTCGAAGCGCTTTTCCTGGCGCAAGACGCCATCAAACCGGTGCTTGATGCGCAAGACGAAATTGCTCGTGTGGCAGGAAAGCCGAAACGCACGGTGGTGGCTGTCCCCACTGATGAAGCCTTGCGTGGGCGCATTCAAGCATTAGGGAAGGAGAAGCTCCGTACCGCGTTTTCCGTCGCGACGAAGCACGAACGTGCGCAGTCCGTTTCTACTGCTAAGAAAGAGATCAAAACGGCTCTTCTTGAAGAGTACGTCGGACGGGAAAAAGAAGTCGGTGCCCTGCTCGAAGAATTGGAAAGCGATACCTTGCGCCAAATGGTCGTACGAGAATCGCTCCGCGTCGATGGGCGCGGCTTGACGGATATTCGTCCCATTACTTGCGAAGTGGGCATCTTGCCACGGACGCACGGGTCGGCACTGTTCACGCGCGGAGAAACCCAAGCGCTGGTTGTGGCGACGTTGGGCACGGCATCCGACGAACAGAAAGTCGACGCCCTCATCGGTGAGCAGTACAAGAAATTCATGCTGCACTACAACTTCCCGC
>SYOC01000100.1 GCA_005804965.1 Pseudomonadota bacterium | reverse complement strand
GAAAAGCAGAATCGTCATTCCCGCGAAAGCGGGAATCCCGACAAAAGGCGAGCATTGCGCGAAAAACCGCCTGGAAGCCCGCCTGCGCGGGCATGACGGGCTAGTGTATTCAGACGGAAGGAAAACCCACGAAAATTGCAGGTTGGACGAAAACCCTACCCCTCTGAGGGACTTTCATCCCGGTTGCTACGCGCAGCAGCAAAGTCGCTTACTTGGGCAGGCCAAGACGTTGGGGAGAAGGCAGTGCCGCAAAATGCTCTAGCAACGTCCTGTGGACAAACGCATACCCGCCACCGACTTTGCGCAGAAAGAGACAGTCCGCTGCATAATCCAGAAAGGCGGGGTAGTTCAACGGCGCTTGACCATTGCGAACAAGCAAAAGACGAAGGATAAAATGTTGAAGGCACGCGGCTCCTCCAGTCTGGAGCCCGCCAATTATCCCGCCAATGAGGCTGAAAACTGCTCCGAGCACCCAGAACGCCTTCAGGAGGTCTTCGAGAGACCTATCCCCAAATCCCACAGCCAGCATCCATCCTAAAATTCCACCAGCTACGGCAGCGATCACTCCAGAAACTAAACCACCGAAGCAAGCATTCCAAAAAGATCTTCTTATGCCTTGATTTGGTGTGAGTCTTCTTTCTATTTCTTTTGCCGACCAGCCACTGAGCAAACTACTAGTCACCCCGACAACAATGCTGGCCCCTCCAACGAGCACGCCAAGACCAAACACCACTTGGCGGGTCGGATTAACTGCTAAAAATCCTAGCCCAGCAATCACGCCACCCAGAGCGCCAACGATCAATCCGTTAGACAATTTCGAGAAGAAGTGAGAGAAAAATTCTTGCCATGACCACTGAAGGGTCTCGGAAAGAAGAATAGCCTCTCTCGATTCTATTTCTTTGTTCCTCATTGCCAAGTTGACTAACCCTCCAGCTAACAAGCCGAAAAGGCCAACAATCACTCCTCCGAAGACATAAATTAGTAACGCCCGACCAAAGCCAATGGCCCTCAATTGAGTGACCAGGAGAGGTGCAAATCCTATTAGCCAGAAAAATAAAGAGATAAGAAATGAATCTGCCATTCCTCTCAGCATTCGGGTGGTTAAGCCGATAGCCAACGCAAAAGGGAAACCAAGGAACATGGATACAAAAAAAAGCGGTGCTGGCTCATATGACCTAGGGTCAAAGACAAACGCAGACAAAGGGAATAATGCAAATTGAATCGCTAAAAAGATCAGGAGTCCGGCGGCTCTTCATGGGATCCGAACTTGCTTCTGAGGCAACCAATCCGGCTGCATGCGCTCAATGTAGAAGACGCTCTGCCCGCGCTGTTGCATTTGGCTTGCCAGCCATTGTAACCAGTGCTGCGTCTGCTCTCGTGAGTAGGGAGCTGCCGCACCCCGATGCTGAAACATGCGGTCGATGTAATGTGAGAACAGATGTTGTTGACGCGCTTCCGTGGTTTCTCGCAGTTGCAGAGTGGTGAGCGACTGGTTGCTGTAGGCCAGCACGACAAGATTGAGCATGAGCGGGGAACTGAGTAATTCCCAGAGTGTAGGGTCCTCGTGCAGGAGGGTGAGGAATGCTTGCATCTGTTCCCCGCTACCCTGCAAGTAGGACGTGACCTGTTCCTGCGTCAGCGGATGGACGAACACTGCACCTTGCAGTTGGAGGGAAGCGTCTATCGCCTCATAGTCAGCCTGCCGACAACAAATCGCAAGCGAGAGCAGCCCTTTGTCATGGCGGAACTGGTTGATGGCCACGATGCATCCCTGCCGCGCGTCTTGTTGGACTTCGTCGAGTCCGTCGAGCAAGGGCAGAATCTGATTATTGGCGACCCAGAACTCTGCCACTTTACGGGGCACGTCGTAACGTTGGCGGAGTTCGTCGACCAACCAGTCGGCGAGTGGATGACGTTGCGCGGCCCACGTCGAAAGTGGAAAGATCACCGGGATCGCACAGGTCTCATCCGCTACGGCGCGGGTCAGAAGATCACGGGCTAGCTCCAGCAAAAGTGTGGTCTTGCCCGCACCAGGTGCTCCCAAGATCAGTAACTCTCCGGCGTGGTCATCAAAAACCTGCATGATCGGCGTGCCCTCCGGCACCCGAGTGGACGGCTGACCGGGAATACGCCCGAGCAGATCCAGCGTTGGCTCTACTGCGTCCGGAACTTCACTAAGCCCCAACTCCAAGCGGGCTTCTTCGGCAAGCGACTTCTCTAGAAAGCCTGTCACCCAAATGGCTCGGACTTTTTCGATCATGACACGGCGATTGCGCCGGGTAAGCGTGTCGTACTCCGTCGTCGAAGAAGCAGTGTGGTCGCGACGGCCATAGGCGCGTGCAGCAAACCACGCCAAGAAGACGACAACCAGCCCTCCGATCACCTGGACGAGCAAGGCATCGTTCTTGATGAATTCGTAGAGCGCTTTGAAGATGGGAGTAAGTCCATCCAACATCTGGGTCTTCCTGAACCTGTTCTGAGGAGATGGCGTCAACAGTTGAGTTTTATAGCCTACACCTCGGCGTTTGGGCTAGAGCCTTTTTTTTGGCTTTTCTTGTCTCTCCTCATCTTTCCTGCTCCGGACTCCCGTGGTACGCATATGAAAATCGCAAGCATCTCCTGAAAGTTTTTATGGAACCTCGTGAACATCTGCACCGGATTGTAGACACCCTACCCGACGCTACTCTTCAGACTGCCGTCCAATTCCTGGTTTCTTTGCAAGAGCGGCCTGTTGAGGGAAAGAACCCCCTCCTCATTGCGGATCTTGGCTGGACACAAGAACAAGCTGCTGACACGCGAGCACGGCTCGCTTCGTTTGCGGAAGACTGGGATGCGCCTGCCATGGAAGGGTATGATGATCTATAAGCGTGGCGACGTTGTCTTGGTGCGCTTTCCGAACTCTGATCTGCTCACGTACAAGAAGCGCCCAGCGCTGGTCATTCAAGACGAGACCATTGAGACCGGGCTTCCCCAACGCCTTGTGGCGATGATTACGTCGAATCTTGGTCGCACAGGCGAAATGCGCGTACTGATCCAGCAGGCATCCCTCGCTGGGCGGGAGATGGGGCTTCTTACCGACTCTGTGGTAATGGCGGATAATCTTGCGACTGTGCATGAACGGGAGATCGACAAGCTCCTGGGGCACTGTTGGCAGATGTCTGCCATTGATGCCGCCCTGCGTAAGGCTCTGCGGCTCTGGTTCCTCAACTTCCAGGCCGGCACTAAGACGATGGCAGGGCCGTGGTGCTAGCCAACCCGTCGAAGAAGATGGTAGGGTAATTTGCCCACAGGGGACACGCCTAAGTTTTCGGTGTCCTGTGTCGTTCTCGTTAATTCCTCATTTCCCACTACGCCCCCGTAGCTCAGGCGGATAGAGCATCAGATTCCTAATCTGAGGGCCGTGCGTTCGAATCGCGCCGGGGGCACGCTTCTTCATTCCTTTTATGACTCAGACGACTGCCAATACTTCGCAATTATCTCTGCGTCCACCTGCCCGTTTTCTCGTCGAGAAAGCGCATGCCTTGCCGCGCGGCAAGGCGCTGGATGTCGCTGCTGGCAGTGGGCGGAATACGCTTTTTCTCGCTGAGCAGGGGTGGACTGTGCATGCGGTGGATCGCAACCACTCTGCGCTCGCTACGCTTTCGGCAGTTGCGCGTGAACGCAGCCTCTTGGTCGTCACGATGGGGGAGATGGACTTGGAGTCCCGGGACAATCCTGCCTCGTTGTTTCCGGCGGCGGCGTACGATGTGGTGCTGGTTTTCTTCTACCTGTTTCGTCCTCTGTTTCCCGCGTTGTTGCACGCGCTGAAGCCTGGGGGGATGCTGCTCTACGAGACATTCTTGGTCGAGAATTATCTACGCTACCAGCGCCCTCGGCACCGAGAGTTTTGCTTGGAGCCTGGAGAACTCCTTCGTCTCGCACCAGGACTGGAAATTGTTCACTACGACGAAGGTGAACGCCCGGGGAGAGACGACGGACCAAGCACCGTGACGGCGCGGTTGCTGGCACGCCTCCCCGGCTCCACTGGGAAAACCAACGGCGACTAATTGTACAAGAAAAGATGACAGCTTCGCGGCAAGCGGCGCGTCAAACCATTGACGACATGGCCACGGAGCAGGTGATACACGGCGTTCCTGCGGCTCACGCCCATGACGACGGTGTCCACTTCGAGCACTTCGGCGGCGCGGGCAATGGCTTCGGCAGCGTTGAACGAGACCGTCCAGACCGGAATAAGCTCGAATCCCTGCCGCTGGGCTGCCTTGGAGGCGAAGCGCAGCGAGGCTATGGCTTCTTCGTTCGGTTTTTGTGCCTCGCCGCCAACAAACAAGCCGGCGCGTTCTTCAACATAGATAGCGTAGACGACACTGCCCCCCCAACCTTTTTCGCGGGCAATCGCTTCATCCACGAGACGGAGGTTGCGCCCGCGCACGGCAATGAGCGTGCGTGAAGGATACAGGGGAACGATCTCCGACGCCTCGCTCAGGCTAATCAGATGGGGAATTTCTTCGGTCTCACGCTCTGCTTCAGAGATCCGTCGTTGGGCAAGGCGCGCGACAAACGGAATACGGTAAAAGATATCCGAGAAGCGCCCTTGTTGGGACGCAACAGAGATGGTCATCCCCAAAGCGATAAGCCCGCCGCCGAACAGCGTCGCTTGCTGTTTCTCGATCAGGTTGACGATCCACGCCACCGTGACCATTGCCGTTGTGACCACGCCAATCCAGAAGCCAATGCCACGTTGTTGCTGCCGCCAACGGATGATGTCTAAGCCGCCAGAACTCATGACAAAAGCCCCTAACAGTCCGAAGACGTAGAGGTCACCCAGCAAGCCGAGTTCTGCTTTGGTGAGCATGACCACCCCGACGGGAATCAAGGTCGCTATCACAATAGCGACATGAGGCGTGCCGAAGCGCTGATTTCGCCAGGTGACAAGGGGAGGAAGAAACCCACCGCTCGCAAGGGCCAGAAACACATGATAGGCACCGATGATTCCAGTATTGGCGGCAAAGAGTAGCAGGACGGAGGCCGTACCAACCACAGCGAGTTCGACTGGCCAGCCTCCCCACATCGCACCTAAGTGTGAGATGAAGCGCTCGGTTTCGTTGACTTTAATCGGATCGGGGAGCAGCGCAACGGAAAACAAGGCCAGAAACGGCGCAGTCAGCAGGACGGAAACGATGACCAGCAACATGCCGCGCGATGCCGTGGCAGTCAGCGGAGGGCGCATGGCCGGACTGAGTTGGCTGATACTTTCAAGGCCAGAAAACGCGAGCCACGCGCCAGAGAACCCCACCAGCAGCGAATACAGTGGCAATTCACCACTCATCCGTAAATGACGAGTGATCATCTCCCATTCGGGCGGGCCAATGAAGATCAACGTCGCGCCAATCACAATGAAGTCGACCACCAAGGCCGCAAGCGCCATGGTCAACGACAGCATCGCACTTTCGCGAATGCCGACGATATTGATCGTGGCAAGAAATACGAGAGCAATCACGGTACACGCCACAATCTGATGCTCGATGAAAGGGACGATGGTGGCGAGATAGTGAAGCCCAGACACTGCGGAGATAGCAATGGTAAAAAAATAGCTAACGAGAATGAGAAAACCGCCAAAAACTCCCCAGCGCGGGGAGAGGGCTTTGGTCGCAACGGACACGACGCCGCCACCTTCAGGGTTGCGCCAACAGATTTCTCGATATTTGAGCGCGAGTGGAATGAACCCGATGATCGTGGCGATAATGAACAGTGGGGTGAATGCGCCAACCTGCGAGTAGAGAATCCCCGGCACGTAATAGACCGAAGTGCCAATATCGCAGAACACAACTGCCCACACGAGTAAGGGAGAGAGTTGATGCGTCGGGGGTTCGCCTGCTGATGGGCGAGTGGTCTCAGCAATAGAAGGGCGACTTGGAGGGGGCTGGGTATCCTCCCCGGTGCTTTCGCTTGGGGAGGTGCTCAACGATGACTGCGCCATAATGAATCTTTGTTTCTCCTGTTGGCTGTAGAGCGTAGAGAAGACCCGATGCAGTCGTCAAGGGGCAACTACAGCAAAAAG
>SYOC01000099.1 GCA_005804965.1 Pseudomonadota bacterium | reverse complement strand
CTTTTCCCTGGCCGAAACAAACCTTCTCGTTGGGAAGAACGCTTCTGGAAAAAGCCGCATACTCAACATCATTAATGCGCTTGCGAGGCAGCTAGCCGGCATCGATCCGCCTCGCTTATCCGGGCATTACCATGCAGAATTCATTGACGACGACAAAAAAATTTACTACCAATTAAAATACGAAGAAGAGCACGTAGTCGAAGAGAAGTTCTCTATCGATGGTAAGGTTCTGCTTGAGCGCGGAAACGACGGCAAAGGCATCATTTGGGCAGAGGAAATAGGAAGCTCAATCCGTTTCCAAACCCCACCAAGTGAACTTGCCGCCGTCGCTCGACGGGACACCATCCAGCACGGGTTCCTAGAACCCTTATACTCTTGGGGTTCTTCGTTGCGCCATTATTACTTTGGCAGTGCTCTCGGGAAGGGTTCTCTAGCAATCTTCGTAGAAAAGGGAGGAAGAAAGGTTGACGACAGAGACTCCGATGCCGTTGTCGCACTGTATAGGCAGGCAGAAAAGGAATTCAATGGGGGATTCAAGCAGGCAGTAATGCGAGACATGAGCCAGGTAGGCTACGATGTGGAAGACTTGGGAGTCAAACCACTGGTTTCAATCCGCATAAGATCAGATCTACCAGGCGAGCTAGTCGGTTTATATGTCAAAGAGAGCGATCTCCCAGGGATAACTGACCAGCATAGTATGTCCCAGGGTATGTTCCGCGTGCTGTCGATTCTCGTCCACGTCAACTATGCGCAAATGGCCAAGAAATCTACCTGTCTCCTGATCGACGACATTGGCGAAGGACTAGATTTCGACCGCTCCTGTCGGCTCATCGACCTGCTGCGCAATAAGGCAAAGATGTCGAATATCCAGCTCGTCTTGTCCACCAACGACCGATTTGTCATGAATCGCGTTCCTCTTGAAGAGTGGTCCGTACTGCAACGTCGAGGATCTCATGTGAAAGTTCTAAACTACGACAATTCGAGGGACCTATTCGAAGAGTTTAAATTTACCGGATTGAGCAATTTTTCCTTCTTGGAAATGGGCTTCGCAAATGGCGCTCCAGCCGAGGAGGCTGTTGTACATGAATAAATTGGCGGTGTTTGTGGAGGGATTCACAGAGATTTTGTTCGTAGAAAAGCTGATTGAGGAGCTCGCAGGACAAAATAAAGTCTTGATTGAGCAGATAAGAATCAGAGGTGGAAGCAACGCTCCGCGCACTACAAGAACTATCAGAGCGGCAAAACCAAACACCGGCCAAAGATACTACGTTCTCCTCTTTGATTGCGGAGGCGATGAAACAGTAAAGACAAGAATTCTGGAAGAACATGAAAACCTCACTCAAAGTGGTTATTCGAGAATTATCGGTATTCGTGATGTTAGGCCAAATTTTACTTATGCAGACATCCCGAAGCTCGAAAGAGGATTACCGACATACATCAGGACATCGTTAATCCCGGTGACCTTCATTCTTTCCGTCATGGAAATAGAGGCGTGGTTTCTGGCCGAAGCGACCCACTATCCAAAGATTGACCCAACTATCTCCACCGCCGCAATAAAAACGCAACTCGGATTCGACCCCGAAACCGACGACATGGAGCGACGAACTCATCCAACCGACGACCTCAATAGATGTTACGCTCTTGGAGGTAAATCATATCAAAAGGGTACACGAACTACCGTAGATGCTCTCGATTACGCCCTCGTCTATATGCATCTCACCGATAAGTTTTCATACCTGAAGCAGTTGATCTCCTTGATTGACACGTTTCTTGCCTGAGCAGCTCTCCTTCAATGAGAGCTGCTCAGGCCCAACTATTCAGACCCCGCTCGCGTCTAAGGCACTCCACGATCAGGCATTGGTCTGGCACGGAACCATTGTCTTTTCCTCTTGGTCTTTTCCTCTTGGTCTTTTCCTCTTGTCTATATGTTGGCTTACGCTATAACCGCCAGGACACATCTGAAGCATTGGCAATCGGCATGGGAGAAGGAAGGGAAACAGAATGAACCGAATCGTCCAAATTAGCGCTGTTTTGTGTATTGCTGTCGTACTCCTCTCGCTGCATTCGCCAGCCTGGAGCCAATCTATCGAAGAGATAGGAGACGCCGCTTGTCGGTTTTATGATCGCATCCAGTCCGACCGTAACTCGGGCGCTTGTCCTACGGATGGATGTGACCGCAACGTGATCAAACCTCAGCGGTTGTGTGAATGGCGCCTACCATACGTCATCGCGTCCTGCGCCGCCGGCAACGAGAAACAAGCCCGCGTCCACTTGGAGCAAGCCTATCGTCCAGCACGCAACCTCATCGACCAAATGCTCACGCACTGTCGCAACGGACTTGCCCCCTGCATGCGCATTGCCTCCTATATCGGGTACACGACGGTTGGTTTTCTCATTCAGGACTATCCAAACTGCGTGACTGACCAAACCTGCATTCGCAACGATTTGTGGAATTTTGCCAATACGCACGAACTGCCGACTCCACTCGGCGATAACAACAGCGATCTCGTCGGGGCGATGCGGCGGAAACTCGATCAAGCCCACGTCTGCGATTGAAACATAGGACACAAGAGAGAAGTCTTGCCTCAGAGCACGAGCTTCTCTCCCCAAGACCACACCGCGCTCTTCAGAGAAACGCGAGATCGGTGTCGGCAAGCTCACGGTAATAGCACGTCTCGCGAGTCTTCCCCGACACGTCTTTAGTATGACACACCCCGCCCTTGCGTGGTTGGACGATATACAGCAGCGAATTCTGCTCGCAGTTAACCCGCACTGCAACTAAGTCGAGCGTATCGCCAGAGGTCTCGCCCTTACGCCACAGCTCGTTGCGCGACGTCGACCACAGCACAGCCCGTCGCGTCTTCAGCGTCTCTTGCAAAGCGAGTTCGTTAGCATAGCCGACGAACAACACCTCTCTCGTGGCGGCGTGTTGCAAAACCACCGGGACCACGCTTTGCCTGGCCTCACCGATTTTGCGCAATTTATTGAAATCAATGGTCAGCGCGGTCCCCTCTTCTAAGACATTCATGACTTTCTCCTCGGACGTTTTTCTTTTTTTGCACCTTAGCGGTTCCAAGTCGGTTCTTCGAGGTCCGGGGTGGCTCAGCCAGTTGAAACGATGTCGGCAAGCTCGGCATCGAAGCTGGCATGGAACAGATACTTTCTCCATATTTCCCGCGCAGGGCGCTACCATCAAGGCCGGGCCGAAAGGGGCTACCTATGGACTTCCATTCACGAACGACGATCAGTACACCTTTGGTCATGAAAGCAGGAACTTCTCTGATGTCTCCTCAAGCAGATCTCCTTCCCCAAGACGAACATAACCACACCTTAATCGCGAACGTGCATCCTCCAACATGGCGCAACCCTGACCCAGCGCCGCGCTACAACCTCGTCGTGATCGGTGCTGGAACTGCTGGGCTAGTTACGGCGGCGGGAGCTGCTGGGCTAGGAGCGAAAGTCGCCCTCGTCGAACGCCATCTGATGGGCGGCGATTGCCTCAACGTTGGCTGCGTTCCCTCAAAATGTATCATTCGTTCATCTCGTGTCGTTGGCGATTTAGCAACTGCTGAGGCATTGGGCATACATCTCCCAGCCGCAGCCCAAGTGCATTTTGCTGCGGTGATGGAGCGCATGCGCCGAGTGCGCGCTGGCATCAGTCATCACGACTCTGCTCACCGTTTTCAGGAGCAATTAGGAGTGGATGTCTTTCTCGGGGAAGGGCGTTTCAATGGAGCGGACACAGTCGAGGTCGATGGCAAAATCTTGCGATTCAAGAAAGCGGTCATCGCCACCGGCGCACGGGCGGTGGCTCCCCCTATCCCTGGCCTCAGCGAGGTGGGCTTTCTCACAAACGAAACCGTCTTTTCTCTCACTGAGCTGCCGCGCCGCCTTGCTGTGATTGGCGGCGGACCGATCGGCTGTGAACTAGCGCAAGCATTCCAGCGCTTAGGCAGTCAGGTCACGATCTTTCAAGACCTGCCAAGATTGCTGCCCCGCGAAGATGACGAGGCAGCCATGCTCCTGCAACAAACTTTGCTGCGCGAGGGCCTACAACTCGCCTTAGGTACACAGCTCACTCGCATCGAGCACTCGACACAAGGCAAAATTCTTCATTACCAAAGCCAAGGACAGTCTCACACGCTCGTCGTCGATGAAATCCTGGTGGGTGCCGGACGTGCCCCCAACATTGAAGGCTTAGGTCTTGAGCTCGTGAACGTCGCGGCTGAAGCGAGAAAAGGCGTCATCGTGAACGCGCGTTTGCAGACCACCAACCCACGTATCTACGCTGCCGGCGATGTGTGCATGGAATATAAATTCACCCACGCTGCCGACATCGCGGCACGTACGGTCATCCAGAACACCCTCTTCTTCGGTCGCAAAAAACTCAACACTCAAACCATCCCCTGGTGTACCTACACTGATCCTGAGATTGCCCATGTTGGCCTCTCAGAACAGGAAGCACGGCAACAAGGCATCGCCGTCCAGACCTTCCAGATTCCGTTTCGCGAAGTGGATCGTGCCCTCGCCGACGGAGAAGAAGAAGGGTTTGTCAAAATTCATGTCAAGCAAGGCACGGACCGCATCCTTGGTGCCATCATCGTCGCGCGTCACGCTGGTGAGATGATCAACGAAATTACCCTGGCGATGACCAAGAACATCGGCCTCGGTGCGCTCGCTTCGGTAATTCATCCCTACCCTACGCAAGCTGAAGCTATTCGCAAGGCGGCTGACGCCTACAATCGTACGCGCCTCACTCCCTTCGTGAAGAAGCTGTTTACGAAGTGGTTGACTTGGAGCCGCTAACCGAAATCGGCTCTTCGAATCCTTATCTCCACGCCCGGTCCTACAACGCCTCACACCCCTTGACGTCGCGTCCTTCGTACTTACATTGCGCCTCGTACACAGCGAGCGTCGACGCGCTCCCTCACAAGGGGATCTCACTAACATCTAGCAGTAATGCAGTCGCAGGAGGTTTCTATGGCGCTCTTTCGCTTTCCCTCGTCTTTTGATCCCACCAATGCTTTGGTGAGCTTGCAACGCGAATTGGATCGGGTGTTTGAAAATCCACTGGGGTTCGACTTCGGTCTCTCTGGCAAAGGTGTCTATCCCCCTGTCAATGTGTTCAGCAACAAAGGCGGCTATTTTGTGAAAATGGAAGTTCCGGGCTTAGCGTTAGATCAGCTCACGATCGAAGCTCATGGGCGGACCCTCACCATTCGCGGCAAACGTGACGTGTCGGCACCACAAGGAGGCAGCTTCCACAGACGCGAACGCAGTCGGGGCGAATTCTCTCGCTCGGTACAGTTACCAACGGATCTTGATCTTGCCCGTGCAGAGGCTTCGTACAAACAAGGCATGCTGACCGTCCATATTCCCAAGAGGGAAGAGGCAAAGCCCCGACAGATTACGATCAAAGCCGCGTAACCCAACTTCGCACTGAAGAAGGAGGTCTCACTATGACAACCCAAGAACTCACGGCTCACGAAAAACAAGAGATGAGAACAGCAGAAACAACACGCCCGGGAAGAACCTACATCCCTGATGTCGATATCTACGAGACTCCGGATAGTCTGTGGCTCTGGGCAGACATGCCGGGGGTTGATGAAAACTCGCTGGATGTTCGCATCGCCGACAGCGTGCTTTCCATCGAAGGGCGCGTGGCACTTCAGGAGTACAGTGACTCGACACCAGTGTATACCGAGTACCACGTTGGCAACTATGCGCGACGCTTCTCACTCTCCGGCGAAATCGCTAGCGAGCGGATCAAGGCACGGATGACGAATGGCGTCCTCGAACTCGAACTCCCCAAGGCAGAACATGCCAAACCCCGGAGAATCGCAGTCTCAGCAGCTTGAATTTAAGCGGAGGCGTCTCCCTTCTGACGCCTCCTTTTTCTTACTGATGCTCCTCCTTAATTCTTTTCCTTTCTCCCTCTTCGCACTGCAGATGTATTCTTCGGCCTCTTCCGCTAATAAGGCCAGAGACGCCTCACTAAGGCGCCTCGACTCATGAGAAAGCGAGAGGAGACCCATCATGAAGAAAACGATTGGTCCGACTTCCCAAGAATTACGCCATGCCCTGCATGAGGCGGCGGACTGGGTGGCCTCGTATCTTGAAACCATAGGCGAACGCCCTGTCCTCGCGCAGGTCGCTCCGGGCGATATCGCGGCATCGCTGCCGTTCTCCGCGCCGGAACAGGCTGAACCACTTGAGCGTATCCTTGGCGATGTTGACCAACTGCTTCTGCCTGGGATCACCCATTGGAATCATCCATCTTTCTTCGCCTATTTCGGTATTAGCGGTTCCGGCCCGGGCATCATCGGCGAACTGCTGTCGGCGACACTCAATGTCAACGCCATGCTCTGGCGCACCTCACCGGCGGCGACCGAACTCGAACAACGGGTGCTGGCCTGGGTAGCGGAAATGTTGGGTTTACCACGCGAATGGTTCGGCGAGATTACCGACACCGCTTCGGCTTCCACCTTGTATGCCCTTGCCGCTGCACGTGAGGCGGCCGGCGTCCAGATCCGTGAGGAAGGCATGGCTGGCAGAGCTGACCTACCGCCGCTCGCAGTCTACACTTCAACCCAAGCACATAGCTCAGTTGATAAAGCTGCCATCGCCCTAGGCATCGGTCGTCGTTGGACCCGCCATATTGAGACCGACGCCGAGTTCCGGATGCGCCCCGACCTACTCGAACAGGCTGTTGTTGCCGATGTAGCGGCTGGTGTGAAACCGCTTGCTGTGGTCGCCACTGTGGGTACCACATCTTCGACTAGTATTGATCCCGTCAGCAAAATTGCCGATGTGTGCGAACGTCACGGCTTATGGCTCCATGTCGATGCTGCCTACGGCGGTGCCGCTGCCATGCTGCCCTCTCATCGACAGGTGCTCGCCGGCTGTGAGCGTGCCGACTCCTTTGTCACCAACCCGCATAAATGGCTTCTCACGCCTATTGATTGTAGCCTGCTGTACACCCGTCGCCCCGACGACTTGAAGCGGGCTTTTTCCCTGGTGGCGGAATATCTACGCACGAACGAGTCGGATGTCATCAATCTCATGGACTATGGACTTTCGCTGGGCCGTCGGTTCCGCGCTCTCAAGCTGTGGATGGTCATTCGTGCTTATGGCAAAGCCGGGCTTTCACAAATCATTGAGGGTCATATTCACGAAGCCCGCTGGCTCGCGGAGCGCATTGATGCCGAGCCAGGCTGGGCGCGGCTCGCGCCCGTGCCGTTTTCCACGGTCTGCTTTCGTCATCTTCCGACGCATGCAACCGAACTGGAAGCCCACAACACGGCAATCCTCGACGCGGTCAACGCCAGCGGCTTGGCCTTTCTGTCGCATACTAAACTCAATGGCGCGTATGCTTTGCGAGTGGCCATCGGTAACCAAGCGACCACACACGAGCATGTTGCTAACGTATGGGAGCAGCTCAAAATCGCTGCCAAAAGTATCCCTGCTATGCCCCGCTCATGAGTGGAGATACACCTGACAATCCGCGTGTGTTCGTCTTTTCCCTACGTCGGGAAGAGTAGTTTTGCCACCTGCTTTTG
Source organism: Pseudomonadota bacterium (assembly GCA_005804965.1). Lineage (GTDB taxonomy): Bacteria > Desulfobacterota > Binatia > Bin18 > Bin18 > SYOC01. The sequence continues at coordinate 4,862 of SYOC01000099.1, read as the reverse complement.
GCCGTGCCTGTGCAAAACTGCTACGGCTAGATGGATGCAGAAAAAGCCTCCTGCCAACGCATTGTCTACCCTCCGCGCTGTCCTAGAGTGAAGCGGTTCATTTCCATCATTGGTGAGCAACGCCTCACCTCATCGTATCGGAATTGTCAATCGCAAAAGGAGGATCGTTATGACTGCTCGTCTATCCCAGAGCTTTTTCGCTGCCTTGGGCCTTGCCGCTGCAGCTTTCACGCCGACATTCGCGGCCTTCCTACCTGACCCTCTCCCTGAACCGATCACTCAGGCTCCTGGGCCGCTCCTCAAACTCGATCAAGTTGCGTCGGGTCTCGTCGCCCCAGTATGGGGCACTACAGCCCCGGGCATTGCAAGTCGTCTTTTTGTCGCCGATCAACCCGGACAACTATGGTCTATCAACTTGAGCAACGGCAATAAAAGCCTCGTCCTCGATCTCAGCAGCCGCGTGTTTCCTAATCCGCTCGGCATTCCCGCTTTCTTCAACTACGATGAACGTGGCTTTTTAGGGATTGCGTTTCATCCGAATTACGCCACCAATGGATTGTTCTATACCTATACCTCGGAAGCGCCGGAAAGCGGCCCGGTTGATTTTCCGCTCATCCCTCCTGGTGGCGAGGTTGACCACCTCAACGTCGTCATCGAGTGGCATGTGAGCGATCCAAGCAGTGCCGATCCGGTGGCGGACAGCAAAAGTGCCCGCGTGCTCATGCGCATGGCGTGGCCGGAACTGAACCATGACGGCGGAGCCCTCAATTTCGGCCCAGACGGCCTGCTGTATATTGCCACTGGTGATGGTGGCGATGCTGATGATGAAGGTCCAGGTGGCAATACTAGCGATGGACACGGCCGCATTGGCAATGCCCAAGATCCGACCAGCGTACTTGGGAAAATTCTCCGGATTGATCCCCAAGGGTCGAACTCCGGCAATGGCCAGTATGGCATTCCAGCGAGCAACCCGTTTGCTGGCCGGTCGGAATACGTGCAAGAAATCTTTGCCTACGGCTTTCGCAATCCTTTCCGTACTTCGTTCGACTCAGTAACAGGCGATCTGTTCGTCGGCGATGTGGGCCAGAACAAGATCGAGGAAGTCGATGTCGTGGTTCGCGGCGGCAACTATGGTTGGAACGTCAAGGAAGGCACCTTCTGTTTCGACCCAAATGGTGCAGGTCAGGGACAAGTGACTGATGCTGCCTCGTGTGGTCCACTCGGTCTCATCGACCCGGTTGCCCAATACGATCATGACGAAGGCATTGCCCTCGTCGGCGGCTTTGTGTATCGCGGTACGCAAATTCCCGCGCTGCGGGGCAAATATGTCTTTGGCGATTATTCACGGCAGTTTTTCGGCAACAATGGCCGCGTGTTCTTCCTCAAACGGAAAAATCCTGTGAGTCAACAATCCCAACCGACAAGCGAGATTCTCGAAATGAAATTTGCGAGCTCACCTGCGCTGTCCATCTTGGGTTTCGGACAAGACGCGCAAGGAGAACTGTACGTGCTCGCCAACACCAACGGCGGCGTTCCGCGCGACACGACCGGCGTGGTGCTCCGCATTGCCCCAGCGCCGTAAACCTTTACCTCTGAGGGAGAGCGGCACTGGCGGTGCCGCTCTTCGCTACTCTCAGTCTTTATAGTTCTCGTAGAAGACGTAGCTGGTCGAATAGTCGCTTACCTCGAAGTAGACCTTCTTTTCTCCGTCATCGACTTTGAAATTGAAATTCTCATCGACATAGCCATAACCAAAGCGATATGGCCGTGGCTGCTTGTCGTTGGTGCCATGAGCAGTGGTGAGCTTGTCGATCTTAAGAAATCGCATGCTGAGCTTCTCGCCGGCATACACGTCGAGCACCCCGTCCGTGCCCGTCCAGTTTTGCAGAGAACGACTGAGTTCGTTCTGTGACTCTTGAGTACAAGCCGCCAAAGTCAGCGCTACCGCTAGACCAAGCATGATCGAGCCAACGCGCGTGCGAACAGTCATAGCTTTCTCCTCTGTAATCGTCCGGTTAAGGAGCTAAGAGCTGCAAGGCTTTACGCGTCGCAGCCAAGCGATCTTCATTGACTGGACTGACGGCAATCACGGGCATACTCGCCCCCGCCTCGTGGAATGCTGCAATCTGTTCCTTGCACATGCTGGGCGGACCAAAGATGCAGACTTCTTCCACCATACGGTCGGACACTAATGCGGCTGCGGCTCGGCGATTATTGCTCTTCCAGGCGTCTTGTAACGCATTCACTTCATCGACGAACCCACACCGTCGCCACTGTTTGCGATAAAATGGCAACTGCGCAAAGAAAGCCAGATTGTAGCGTGCAGCGGAACGCGCCTGCTCGATGTCATCAGAAATAAAAGTGGGGATACTCACGATGCAATCGACGGCAGCCAAGGTGTTCCCGGCACGTTGAGCAGCAGTCTTCGCCGCCGCCACCAACTGGGGGAGATACGACCGCGCCGGGAGAAACGGCATAATGCCGTCGCCATAGGCCCCACCAACCTCTGCGGTTTCCACCGTCACCGAGGCCACATACACCGGAACAGGAAACGCCGATGGTCGCGGACGAAAGAACGTACCCACCGGCTCCCCACGCACGACTTTCTTGACCGTCTGGACGTACTCACGCATGTATTGGCGCGGCTGATCCATACGAATCCCCAACGATTCGAGCAGTGGTCGATGGCTGACCCCAAAGCCTAAGAGCAAACGACCTTCGGAAAGCTCAGCAATCGTCGCGGCTGTCATACCAGCGAGGAAAGGATGGCGGAAATAAATGTTTGCGATATTTGTGCCGATGCGGATACGTGATGTCGTCAGCGCAATCGCTTCCGTGCAAGCGAGGGCGTCGCCTCGGCCTTCATTGACGAGAATAGCAGCGAAACCTTGCGCCTCAGCAAGACGCCCCAGTTCGACAAACTCTTTAGGCGGTGCCTCGGTTGCCGTCGAGAGGACCACTCCAAGACCAACCATAGTGATTTTCTCCTTTATCGCTCCTACTGAAAGCAGCGTCGTGACCTACTGCGTCGGCGCTTTTTCTTCGGTCGGCGGTGCGGTGCCTGGTTCGAGCTTATCTCCCGAGGTCACACTTTTCCTTTGCAACTTGATCATCCAGGCCTGGGAATTGGAAGTATCAAAGACTCCCACGTCCTCCCCGACGACGGTAAATTGATAGCGCCCCGCCTGAGGGCGCAGGGCGAGAAATACGAGCAAGGCTAACAAGGCAAACATTTGCCACATCAGTATCCGTAAAAATCGGGCAATTTTTTTCGCCTCGCCATCAGTTCCCCCACTCATACCTTGACTCCCAGACAGCAATTCTTTCTGCGCCATACATCCTCCTGAGTCGTGCTGCTCAAAAAACAAGCACAACTAACAAACCCACCGATTTTGTTCAGCATTTACTCACTTATCCACAGAGATATTCACAGGTTATTCACAGGCTATCGTGTTGTCCTTCCTTTCGTCTTTCCATGCCAATACGCGCGTTTCCTCCAGGGGTTGCGGAGGAGCGATTGTAGGGAATTCTTCTCCGACTGTCACTGGCAAGTGCGGCTAGTGTATTGTTTTTTTTTGTGTTCTGTGGTCTGTATAAACCACAAAAGAAATGAGGCTCGTACTTCCCCAACAAGGCCGCAACCATGGCCGCACGTGAACGGCATTCTCAAGATAATGGTCAGTGGATAACGATGAAGGCCGAGATTCGCAATGCCATCTGGCATCTGCTCTCACAGCAAGGCACAGTTCGTTTTCCTCAGGCGCATGGACGGATACCCAACTTCGTCGGTGCAGAAAAAGCCGCTGCGCACTTGCGCGAACTCACCGTCTGGCGGCGCGCCCAAGTCATCAAGATCAACCCCGATGCCCCTCAGCTTCCCGTCCGACGAGCCGCTTTAGAAGACGGGAAAATTTTGTACATGGCAGTGCCGCGTTTACGCGCGGAAAAGTGTTTTTTAGAAATCGACCCGCAAAAACTCGGCAACCGCACGTTCTTAGCAGCAAACATCAGAGGGGCACTCAAATATGGCCGCCTCGTCTCCTTGCGGGAGATGCGTCATATGGACCTCATCATTTGTGGGTCGGTGGCCGTGGGACGCGATGGCGCACGCGTGGGCAAAGGCGGTGGTTTCTCTGATCTTGAATACGGCCTGCTCCGCGAAGAAGGGAAAGTGCGGGAGCTGACGCCCATCATCACCACAATCCACACCACTCAGCTTGTTCCTTATAAAATCCCCATGTTTCCTCACGACTTGCCGGTCGATTTCCTCATCACCCCGCAGGAAGCGATCGCCACGCGCTCGGTCTATCCACGACCACGCGGCATTTATTGGGATTTGCTGCGCGTTGGCAAGATCAACGCCATTCCGATCTTACGTAAACGGATGCGCCAGGGTGGTGCTGGTACTCGCCAGGGTGGGTAGGTCCTCCGCCACACCAAGGAACGTTTGCGCCTCAGAATAATACACGCCGCAAATCGGGAATGGCTTTGACTGTGTATTCTGGCACAGCGGTCTGCTCGGGAAGCGCCAGTTCTTGGGCATTGACCCACGCCACATCCATGCCGACGGTTTTTGCCCCCCTAATATCGTCATGGGGAGAATCTCCCACAAACAGCGCATCAGCCGGGCTTACACCAAGGAACGCTAAGGCATCAAGAAAAATTTGTGGATGCGGTTTCCGCCAGCCATGTTCGTCGGACACGACGATGTGTTGGAAATAGTCAGTCACCCCACCAGTTTGTAAGATCTTCCGCGCGGTTGGCGCATGATCAAAGTTCGAGACCAGCGCGACGGCATAGCATTCGCGCACTTGTGCTAAAAACTCCGTATGCGCAGGCGGGATCTCGGTCACGCTGGCCAG
>SYOC01000098.1 GCA_005804965.1 Pseudomonadota bacterium | reverse complement strand
ATGGCACCGAGCGAACGCGCTTCGACTTCGAGTTGGATGCGGGAATCCGCCAGACACGATGCTCCTTATCTACCTGTCCCCATGTTGCTGTGAGAGCTTCGTTCAGACGACATCCGGTGGAGAGTAGGAACGTCGCGATTAAGCAGATCGGGCGGTTTTCATCATTACGAAGCACCTTCAACAACCCCTCCAGTTCAGCCTGCTCAAGGTAGTTCTCCACCTTGTTGTCCCTGCTGAATAGCGGAATCCTGGCGGCGGGATTCTTCTCCGTCAGGAGTCCCCAGTCGATTGCCAGGTTCAGTGCGTGCTTGATTAGCTTGACGTGATGGTCACAACTCGCGGAGGCCAAACCCTTTGCCAGAAGTTCGGTGTGGAACGACTGGATTTGCTGACGGCCAATCTGGTTAAGCCGTTTGTCCCCGAAAGCACCCTGTAACCGGAGGCGGAATAGTTCCTCATCCCGCTTCCATGAACGCTTCCTCGGCTTCACGTACGGCAGGTAGTGATCCGTGAAGAACTCCGTGAACGTGAGCACCGCCTTCCTCGCCTTCTCCGCACCGCGCGGATCTGCGCCTAAGGAGATGGATGCCTTGACCGTCTTGGCATTCTTCCGCGCGGTCGCCAGATCGATATCCGTGGTGCGGCCGAGCTTGTGGTGACAGGTTTTCTGGTTGGCGTCCTTGTATCGCAAGAAGTAGGTGGCGACATTGCCGGCGGAGCTGACCAGGACGTAGAGCCCCGGGCGGTCGGCATCGCAATACTCAATGCGGGTTCTATCAGGCGGGCACTGCAGGTTCTGCACTAGTTGCTGGGACAATTTCAGAATTGGCATAACAAGCTCCATGGTTAGATGAGGGAAAGTTGGCGTAGGTAGTCGGAGTGGATGCGGGAGGGACGCGCGCAGGGGATGCATGTCGGCGTCGCTCTGGTGCCGGCTTGCGGATGTCCCTGCGCGAGGGCAGTGGTGTGGCTACTCAGGTTGGTGCAGCCGTACCGCCCAGCGCCCGATCCCGCCTTCCGCTAGAACGGATCCTCGAACCCCGCGTCAGGGTCGTTCGTCCGCGAGTCCGGCGTTTTATCCGCAACATCCGCAACGCCGCCACAATCGAGGCCGGGCATAGGTTCCGGGGGCCCGGGGTCGTTGCGACAGCCGGGCGGCCTATCCGCAACGGGCCCCGCGATGCCGCTGATGGCGGCCGGGGGGGCGTTGCGTTGTGGCGGCAGATTAGGGGGGCCTGCGAGATAGCGTGCGAAGGCGTCCTCGAACTGCGAAAACTCGTAACCCTTCGGCGTTTTGCCCGTATCGAGGCGTACCGTCTTGGAGCCGATGCCATAAATGGTCAGTTGCTTTGCCAGCTGACGGGGCGAGAGCTGTTTGCCATGGTTATAGGTTGCCCACGGTCTTTCAGCGTCTTCGGCCAGCGCCTCGATCAGCTCCACCGTGCTGATCTTCGGGCCCTGCGTGGCCAACCGGCCGGCGAATACAGCTTGGATGTCCGCAAGCAGCTGGTTACCGGTGCTGACGGCTTGATCGCTCGTGTTGGACAGCTTCAAGGCAGCTGCGGTAGCGCGCTTCAGCCAATCAGGTCCGGCACATTCGGCAATCGCGAGCAAGGGCTCCCAGTTGTCCTGGGCGCGGTCGTTTAGTTCATCCGGTAGCGGCGGGCGGGCCAGTCTCGCTTGCTGCGAGTAGTCCTCAGCGAAGCGTGTCAACTTGGCAGCAACGAGCTCGAACATCCCGTTATCGGCGTGGCGCAAGCGGAGCACGGCTTCATGCGGCAACTTGCGGCGCAGGTTGAGCACGATGCCGCGGCTCATCGTTGAGTCCGGCAAGTGCTTTTCGAGCGCGATACCCGCAATCGACTTGGCGCAGTACACCGAGAACACGCGCGGTTCGAAGCTGTCGGCCGCTGCCTCGCTGCGCAACACGGACCCGCCGCGCTTATATCCGGCGTTGACCAGACCATGCAATTCCGGGTTGTCCCGGAAGAAGGTGTCCGCCTCGTCGATCAGCAGGGTCGGCTTCCACAATTCGACCGCCCGGAAAAGCGCGGACAGTGAGGCGTTGGCTGCAGGCAAGGGACGATATGCCATGCGACCAAGCACGGTCTGCAGCAGGGTCTTGGCACACTCCTTTTCGGGCGCGTTGATGATTAAGATCGGGGCGATCTCGGCGACATCGGTGAGGTACGTGCTCGCCACCCACAGCGCTGCCGCGTGAGCCTGAACCTGGTCGAGCACGATATAGCGACATATGATTTCTGAAACCTCATCGAGTACTTCGGCCGGCACTACGGGGTCAGAATGCGAGTCGACTTCGGTGAAAGGCAGGAGCGGCGTGTCGCTATGCTCGTTTCGTGCCGCTTTGACCAGGTCGTCGAGCGTCTTGACCTGAACGCCGAGCGCCTTCGCTTCCTCCCGTCGCAGGCGATCGTAGTCCAGGGGCTTCAGAGCCGCCAGATTCGCGATGCGCTTAGCGTCACTGTCCGGCGCCACCGGCACGTTGCCGGTAACAGGTGCATTGGCTACCTCGACTTGAGCGGGGGGTATATCTGCCGCCATCGAATCTGGTGGGCCGTCGTTGTCGCCGTTCTGTACAGCCGCCGACACCGGGATGCCTGATGGCCCATCACCGACGACGGGGTGGTCCGGTTCCGTTGAAACCATCACCGGGGCCTCGGCCTGCGTCTGCGCGTGCTTAGCGGGGTTCATCGTCGCCCTCGCGCTCAAAGGGTTCGAGCTCGGCGCAGATCGCAGCCTTGCTATAGCCCGCACGGTCGGCGAGCCAGAACAGAGTGGCGATCGTGAATGCCCCGTCAGATCGGAAGGAGTCCCACTTTGTCCGGGTCTCAATTGCGCCGCGGTACTTCTCGCCCGTGCTGCTCCAGGAATTGAAGAGCGCGTACCCCGCGTCGCCGCTCCCTGTCGCGTGGTGGAGCGCCATTCCGACGTGCAGCCAGTCGTCGTAGCCGCAATCGGCGTCGAGGCAGCGAAGAATCGCTTCGAGAAGCAGCAGGTGATTGGCGGCAGGTTCGCAGATCGTATGCGCACCTAATGCCGGTGGGCGTGGCGGCGGTCTGCCGTTGTGTTGGAAGACCGCATCGAGAAAGTCCTGCTCGACGACGCCGAGCTCGTCCGCGTGATTCACATCGCAGACCAGAAGGAGCTTCCCCGTGCTCGGCGGCAGGATGACCATTGCGCGGCCGGTCTTGACGTCGATTCGGTCCGGGAAGTCTGTCGTGCTGTGGGAGTCCGCTTTGGCGAACGTCCCGCTGGTGCGTTTGAAGTAGTGATGTTCGCCGCGGGTTGTCTTTACGATGAGGCGCGGTACTACCTCGAATTTCAGCTCGATCGCCTTGAGTGCTGCGATCGACTCGGCCGCGTCGGCGTCAAGCACGATGATCCCGTCGCCGACGATAAAACCGACCTCATGCTCAGGGTGATTGGCCCAGTGCGAAGTGACCATGTCGCGCGAGAGCTTCGCGAGCCAAGGGTCCCATTTCTCGACGGTCCTTTTCGTTCCCGGGCCGATCGGGATTACGGCGAAGCCAAATCGATGCCACCACGACGCCGCGAGCAAAGTGTGGCCACCGGGTGCTTCCTGCAGTGGTGCCGTAGGCGCAGGGACTGCCGAATTTTCCCTCGGCGGGGGAGGACTTGCATTGCTCATGGTGATGTACCTCAAGCGAGTGGAAGACCATCGCTGAACTGATGGGGGCGTGCTCGCTTGAGCTTTGCCTGCCTTGCTGCAGGCTCGTGACCAAGAAACCTGGCGGCTACTTGTCGCAGGCGGAGTTAACCGGCTGCTGTCATATTCTTAATCGTGTCGATCAGGCAAGTGCGTACGCCCGTATGCGCCCAATCGACGACGGAGATAGTCTAGTCGCGCAAGCGGGCGTGTCAATATCGAATCGAAAATAGATCTCTCACCACGGCACGGCCTCCGCCAACGCGATCCAAAAGTCGTGCGCTGAGCCCACCAGAAGAATCCGCAGCGCCGCAACGTTCACACACCGACATGGCCCTAGCTGTTGCGGCGTGACAAACGGAAACGGATCGGGGGGAGTAATGGTGAACGGATCGGGGGGAGTAATGGTGAACGGATCGGAACAGGACGCACGAACGCACCGTCCGCTATAGATGACCGGCTTCAAGGGAAGCGGGTTACTCCCGATGGTTAATCTGCACCGTTCCTGAATGGATCACCTGCACCCTTTCTCCGGACGTGAAAAATTCTCCGCAGATACACGGATAGTTTCTGTCGGTCCGGGAGAAAGGGCGAGGCGGGTGTTACGTCAACAGCATGTAGCAGGCAGCTCTGGGACCGAGTGGGACTTCAGTCCGAACAGTGCTCCTGGACTTCTTCGGGAGCGATCCGTGCCATCAGCCCGGCCTGGTCCGTGACAGCCTCAGCAAACGACTCGTCCGGAAGGTCCCAAGAAAGAACCACGTCAATCGCGTCGATCAGGCAGTTCTGGAATTGCATTAGAGTTACTCCTTCTAAAGTTTTTGAAGTACAAGATGAAACACAAGGCGACGCCTCCGAGGATGAAGAGCGCCGCAAACCACACCGGGTACAGGTAGACAAGCAGGACGAGCAGCAGGGCGGCGAGTGCCACCCCGAGCAATCGCGTGGCTTCAATGGCGAGGCAGAGAAGCGCGGCGAGTCCGACAGCGACGGTGAATCCGATCATTTTTCAGTGCTCCGTTGGGTGATCCAGGGTGGGTAGGAAGGGCCCCTTTGGGGGGCTCGGTATTGGGCCGGTATTGCGCCGGCACTCCGGGGCACCACGGAAACCCCGTTACGTTTCTTGGGGTTAGTGGCGACGAACACGACCGACCTTCGGACATCAACTACAGCGGAGAGAATTCAGGCCTTCTTCTTTCCCGATGATTTGGATGGAGTTTTCCGGGCAGGCGAGACGGTCTTCGTTTTGTCCTCCGGCGGCTTCGCCTTGCCCTCCGGCGGTTGTGTCTTGTCCTCGGGCGACTGCACCGGCTTGGCTGCGGGCCTCAGAGCAACGGGGGACTTGAGCAGCGCGTCCACCGCAGCCCGAAACGCCTTCGTATCCGCGCGCTCGTAGCTCCGCTTGTCGTCCTTCGCGTTCCGCACCAGACCCTCGTTCTTGACCGCGGCCAGCAGGAAGCCCGCCGTGTTGACGGACTTGCCCCGAAAGAGCGGTCCGAACGAGGCGAAGGTGACGAGCTTGGTCTTGTCCAGTACCAGTTGTATGGCGGTGAGCGGTATCCAGTCGTTATTGAAGTAGCCCTCGCCGGAGTTGGCGTGCACGCGGACGTAAATGGCGGACTTGGACGTGCAGACCCCTTCGGCGTTCTCTTCACCGCCGATGTGATAGGTCAGCTTCGACTTGCCTGAGAGGGAAGGGCAGGTTGCAGTCTTCAAAACACGAACTGCCGATGGGTTGGTGGCTTTCATTCGTGGCTCCGTTGTAGTGGTAGGTGGTTTGCGTAAATGGATAGATTGTGTAGAGGGCCTTCTATAGAAGAGGGTGAAAAAGCCGCAGGACCAGACCTCGGTCCCACGGCCGTGCTTCAGAGCAAATAGCCGATTGGCGTCAGGTCCTGCTCCTCAGCCTCCACGATCATCGAAATAGTGATGCCTTGGATCCCAGCCAGATGCTTGCGGGCGAACGCGAGATCAGTGCTCAGCAGCCACGTGGTCGTCCCCTCGAATTCGATCTTCAGAATCGTCACGTTGGCCCGCCTAGCCGGGTTGCGCCGCATTACGTCCAGGAGCGCGAGGCATTCGGCATGCGCACGCGGCACCTTCGCTTCGAACTCGACTATGGCGGCACGCTCTTCGAAGTCCTCCCGCATGTTGTCGTTGAGGGTGGAAACCATGTCGGCAACAAGATCGTCTTCAGGTTTTTGCATTGCAGTCTCCAGAAGTGGTGCTTCAAAAATGGAAACGCCACCGACACCAGCTAAAGGGGCTGGCGAGGGTGGCGTCGTTGGGGAATACGTTTGGTGAAAACGCTTGGTGAAAACGTTCGGTGAAAACGTTCGATGAAAACGAAAGGCGAAAGGCGAGGCTTAGGGTTGGATTAGCTCCGGTGAAGGTTCATTGCAGCGGACGTACTGGGCCGACGGAGAAGTAGCCCTAAGAGAACGCAGCGGCGGGGCGGGTCACCCCCTGTACCGCCTCCAGATCACGAACAGGGCTCCGAACAGCGCAACGCCGAGGACAGTCGCCAGCAGTGCCTGGAGGACAGCGACCCACACGGACAGAGCCCCTAGCTTGACAAGCACGACGGCGACAGCGGTGGCTGCGATGAAGTAGAGAACGATCACAGGAGGGTTCCTTTCAAGATGAATCAAAGTGGCAGGGAACGGGCAGGAGGTTTGTTATGGATGACGATCCAGCGCAGTTCACGTCAGATCAATACAAATCAATTCAGATCAAGCCGCGCTCAGCGAACGAGAGCGCAGCTGTACCGGCGATGATGAAATGATCAAGCACCTTTACGTCCACTAAGGCCAGGGCTTCCTTCAATTGGCGCGTCAGTAATTCATCGGCTTGACTCGGTTCGGCGACGCCTGACGGATGGTTGTGCGCAAAGATGACTGCCGCCGCATTGGCCCTGAGTGCGGCCTTGACGATTTCACGGGGATACACGCTGGTCTGCGTCAACGTGCCGCGGAACAATTCCGCCGAGCACAACACGCGGTGCTGAGCATTCAACATGACGACGACAAAGAGCTCATGCTCCCGGTCGTGCAAAAGTACCCGCAGGTAGTCGCGCACGGCCCCAGGCGAGGTGAGCGCATCGCCGTGCTGCATGCGCGTGGCCAGGATCTCTCTTGCCGCAGACAGTACGTTCTCCGCCTCACCTGATTGCGCAAGGCGTAGGGCCTTGTTCATGCGGCGATAGGCTTTCGGAATATCTGGCATGTGGCATCTCCAAATAAAAAGCCCCGGCAAGCGCGCGAGGCACCTGCAAGGGCTGGATTTGAACTACCGGGGAACTAGCGGGGGACTGCGGGGAAACTATTGAGGAATGACTGGGGAACTGCTGGGAACTGGCTAATGAAAACTTACCGAACGGAAGACCTCAGGGTGGTGCGTGTGAGAGAGGCCTGGGTGGATTCTTTGCATCGTCCGATAACGGGTGGAATCAAATCCAACCAAATTTGGTCACGGACGACCGAGGAACAGGATCGCGCCGAGTACGATCCCCCACGTGAGCAGTAGGTAGAAGATGCCAGCTACCAAACGGAACAAAAGCCACTTTAGCTCTTCCCAAAAACCAAGGCCTCTCGGAAGGTTCTTTGCGACGCCCATATGGTCAGTTGTCGCCCAACGAAACAAACCGCTTGCCGCTTTGTCCGTATTTATTACTATGCCTTCTACCGCCATAGCCGCACCTCTCAATGCTCGGTGGCGCCATTTCCTGATGTGTCGTGTCATGGAAGCTCCGGTTAGGATATGGGCTTGGCCGTATAAAAAGGAACGCTAGCCTTACCGATAAATTCTCCTTTTCGTGGTTCAGTGTTTGAAGAGGTCAGGCAATCAGGCTTCTATATAAGATGGCCGAAAAGCCGCAGGGTACGGAGGCTGTCCTGCGGCAATAAGGCAATATCATCCTGGCACTACCTTTGTAGGCAGGTAACAATGAGCCTAGGAAAAGTTCCAACTGCCAAATTGGCCAGTCGTACCGCAGCTGCCGCGCCGCTAGTGCAGGCGCAGCGTCGGGCCGAAATGCAGGCGCAGCGTCGGGAACGCGCGGCCGAGATGCGTGACGAGGAGCGACGCCGAAAGCACGCTTCCGAGGTGCGGAATACGGAGCGGCGCCGACAGCGCGCTGCTGTCAGGCTGGCACAAAAGGCGCGTCAACAAATTGAAGATCGAAAGCGCGAAGAAGAGCAAGCCATATTAGAAGCCGAGCGGTCAAGCCGAGCGCACTTAACATCATTGCGACAGCAACGTTTGGACGAGATGCTGTCTGTAATTCTCCGCAAGGCACTCGGTGGGTATCACTCCGCCAGCGTCAATCTCGGTAAGGAAGCGGCGCAAGGGCTTCTCCATAGTGGATTCATCCTTGACGGGCGCACTGCCTCTCGCGCTGGAACGTTGGCACATCTGCGCCAAGTCATCGATTTGCACCCAACACTACTTTCCGTGTTCAAGGGTCGTATCGATATCGAGTCCTGGACTCGCTGGCAATTCAACTCGATCCCGCAATTGAGGGAATGCCTTGAGGATTTCATCTCCTCGATTGAAGAAGCAATCCTAGATCCATCTGGACTCATGCGTTCTACGCTCTCCGAGCTGTTGGAAAGTGCGAGAGCTTTACGTTCAGCACTGGAGAAGAGGAGAAGCAGAGCCTCAATCCTAGAGGAAGCAAATGCACTTTGCGCGCCACCTAAACTGACTAAAAGGACAAGAGTTGCTTGGAGTTCGCGGTGGAAAGTGGGCACAGGGAGGAAGAAGCCATTTCAGCGAACGCTCTCATCAAAGGCTTCAGGCCTTGATGACTCGGCTCTTTGTGTCGGCTATGGCGCGTTTGAGTTGGAGGGCGATGGAGATGTTCAGGAGAACGTCACTAAACTCTCCGAGCTAGTGAAGGCGGGCAATATGACTTGGCTAGCTAGCAAGACAGGTGGGCAAAAATTTATGCAGCGATTGGCTTCTGCAATCCTCAAACATGCGCGTGCCGGCAAATTGGAACTGGAATTGATCGAGATTGATGGCGAAGTAAGTATCGGTAATGGCGCTCTGATGGCAATACCGTTTGGCGCGTCCGCGCTATCGCTACTGCTGAGCGAGACTCTCAGCAAAAAAGGCTACGCGGCAATATGGGACAAGGACATGGGTACGGTAATCGTATCTTGGGCTGACTAACGTCCGAGAGTGGATGCCGAAACTCAAAGGTTTGGGTTGCAAATTTCGCCGCTTGGCTGGCGTGACCTGCCCCAATTGAACGCTACCAAAGGGAAGTTAGTAAAGTCCGTTTTCAATGGGGAAGGCGGACATGCAGAAGAAGCGACTTACCGAGCAGCAGATCACCGGGATTCTCAAGGAAGCCGAGGCTGGCCTGACGGTCACGGAGTTGTGCCGCAAGCACGGTTTCAGTGATGCCGCGTTCTACGGCTGGCGCTATAGAAGGAATCCTTTAGTCTTCCGACCCTGGACTTTACGAACCACGCCCCGGTAGCGTCGAAGGGGCAGGTCATTGCGACACCATTATTCGATCACTCGCGAACTGTGCGCACCAAAATCGACTCAGGAATCTTCAAGTCGAGCGCTTTGGCGGCTTTCATGTTGATCACCAGCTCAAACTTGATCGGCCGTTCGATCGTCGCCTTCGCAGGATTTCCCCCATTGAATATCTAGTACGCCACGCGGCTCGCCTAGTCCGCCTTCTCCTCGAAAGCCTCCAGCGCACTGTCAGACATGTGGACTAGTAGCTTTTCCTTCTCAATTGACTCAATACTGTCATATGAGAGGAACGTACACATTTCCGAGAGCGTACGTCCCTCCAACAGCGAAAACACGGGGCGCTGAATCTCCTGCATCACCTTGTCGCGTTTCGCCGCCGGCGCCACGATGTGCAACTTGATGTTGATGTCGGGCAGCAACGCCACCAGATCGGCCATACGGAGTAAGCCAGAGTAGACCGATGTCGTGTGCTCGACCTCGAACGCGCGGACTATTGATCTCTTCCGCATCCAGAGGACGTCGATTTGCTCGATGGTCTTAATGACCGAGGAGTCGTAGCCCACCGGTAGATCATCGAGCAATACGCCCTCGTGCGGCGTCCATACGGTGAGCACGCGGCCGCGATCTCCGCGCGGAAGCCAGATTTTGAACCCCAAGGTCTCGCCAATCCTTGCGATCAATCCTTGAATTTTCATCGACTGTCGTAGCTCGTCCTTCGACGCTGCTTTGTCATCTTCCTTGTCGTCAGCAGGTGGAATGGTCACATTGACACTCTTGTCTGCAACCTTGACCGTGTGCTCGCCCTTCCAGAGGGCGGTCATCGCTGGGCGATAGCAAAAACGCGACTTCGTTCGAGCGGATCCCTTGACACCCAGTGTGTCGAGGCCATCGCGTAAGGCTATATTCGTCATCACAATAGCCTTGCCAACCGAGTCCTTCTCCGCCGTTAAGCCCACCTTTAGGCCGAGGAACTCGATTAGCGCCCACCGGTGCTTGAGCGAAATAACACTGAGATTGTTCACCGGATCGTAGGCTGCGAGGAACGCACTCACCGTATTTCCACTCGGTCCCGTGAGGTTGTTGCCACCCTTCGCGTTCATCTTGTACAGCTTGTCTATCAAACCGGCCTTCTTCTCGGGATCGACTTCCCTGAGAATCGCCGTCACGAGGGTGCCCAGCTCGTTGTTGGCGTGAAATTCGTTGAACATCCGCCGCCAAGCGCCTTGCGGCACCATCGCCTTCGCGACGGCCTCGCTTTCCTTCGTGTTGCCCTTTCCATTGCGGTCAAGAATGCGAATGATCTTGTCGCATTCGTCATCGGTAATAGGGGCAGAACTAGATCCGAGGACGCGCTTTTCCCAAAAGTCCCGGAATTGCTTACTTTGCTTCTCCCAGACCTGATCCTTGGCGTCGGCATCGTAGTCTTGGTTGAACTCCGCGATCAGGGGAGCAAGATTGGGCTTTGTCATTTGGCAATCTTAACGTCTTCACGTGTTGAAAGATCATCTGAAAGCCGATCGAGAGCGACTTCGTGCGAGTGACCTGCCCAGGAATCTTCTCACCATTGGCCAATAGAATGTGAGTGATGAGCCGCGCGCTAATGCCGCACGATCGGAATGCGCGGACGTAGCGTCACTTCCATCGCGACGTTAGCCAACTCGATGAACTGTCCACCAGGTTGAGATCCGCTGGTTACGGGCCTCGATGAAGCCGACTGCGAGCTGTCGATAGGCCAGATACGTAGCCATGCTGTCTGGCACCGGTGACCTCTGGAAGTCCTCAAATGGCAAGAAGAACTTCACCGCTGAGAAATCGTCGGTGACCAGGTCCTGGAGAAGGAAGTACTCAACGTATCCCCGGAAGTTGCCAAATAGCTGGAAGTAGTTCGCGTAGCGGGCGAGCGCGTCACTCAAAGGACTGAGTTCGTTGACGTAGTACCTCCGAATGCACTCGACCGTGAGATCGAACCGGTCCTTGATCCGCGGATGAAAGCCGCGTGCACCGTTGATTGTCATCTGACCGCCGACTCGGTTCCCGGGAAATACCATCATCCCGCCAATCGTGTAGCTTATTCCGTTGAACGTTTCCAGCTCTCCCGGAATCGCGTCGAGCATGTGCTTGATGTGCTTCTGTTTCGTAAAGCAAGGAATTACCGTATCGCTCGCCAACCAGAACTCGCCCAAATGAGAACGGTGATGCAAGTAGACGCCGGGTGTTGTGTCCACGAGCTCGAATACCACACCGCTCGGAAGTGGTTTGCTCCAAAGATACCTGTGGTACCGGCGGAGCGTGGGACTCAGGGCGTCAGGGTCCCTTCCTTGCGGCGTGTCCGATCGGAAGTCGAAGGTAATGTCAATCGGTTGGCTGTGGTTCATCCAGCAGAAGTACTCCTAACCTATTGGTCTACCACCAAAACCTTAGGCGGATAAGTTGCCGAAGCGCGTGCTGGCTTAACGACCGCGTTGACCGGCACGCCGCTTGCGGCGCGTCCGTGTTGAGTGCGTCGCTAGGTTCGTTGAGTCAAGCTTGTTCCCAAGGAGAATGTCCAATTGGTAGAGGATTCTGTCGGCCATCTCGAACGGAAGCTTCTTCGAAGATATTCTGTGCAATTCATCCAGATACTGAAAGTACATTTCGATCGATGTGTTCACATATTCAACAGATGCGTTGACCGGCTTGCTGGGGTACTTAGGCTTCCCCGGAAACAGCACTCTGTATGCACGTTCGTCGATAATCTGGAACGTCCCCGGGTTTAAGAACCTCAGGATCGTGGAGGCCATCGGAAGAGCAATTCCAGGCGATCTTAGAAGACGGGAAATCAGATCCCGTGCCTTCATATGCCCCTTAGGCTCT
>SYOC01000097.1 GCA_005804965.1 Pseudomonadota bacterium | reverse complement strand
CGGGGCCTCGCTCCTCGCCTTCCCCTACCTTTGCGTTCCTTTCCATAACCGGGGCGTGTGTATGCACGCCCCTTTTTCCAACACTAGACGACTTGACGGCACGACTGCACGACTGCTATCGAAGGGACCACCTATGCTCGTGCGGTTCGGCCATTTTCTCTTTCGCGCCCGGAATTTCCTCTTTCCGCTGACTTTTCTGCTACTGTTGCTGACAACGCAGCCGCAGTTATTGCTCGGCAGCGAAACCCTCGACTGGTGGATGGATCTTGTGGGGCTCGCCATCGTCGTCGCTGGCCAAGGCTGTCGTGCCCTGGCGGTCGGACAAGCAGAAAACATCCGTCGTGGTGGACGCACGCGCGACGGTCGTCCGAAACAGGTCTTCGCTAAACGCTTGATCCAGCATGGCATCTACGCACACACCCGCAACCCGCTCTATGTGGGGAACCTGCTGATCGTCATGGGTCTCGGCATTATCGCTAACAATCTCTGGTGGTATTGCGCCATGTTCCCGGCGTTTGTCGGCATTTACCGGAGCATTGTCGCTGCCGAAGAGGAGTTTCTTGCACAGCAGTTTGGCCAGGAGTACAGCGACTATCTCCGCACCGTCAACCGTTTCCTGCCCAGTCTCCCGGGACTGTGGCGCTCGTGTGCCGACTGCTCGTTTGATGGACTGCGCGTCATCAGGAAAGAGTACAGCGTTGCTTGTTCCTGGCTGCTCATGGTCGTGGGCCTCCTCATTTGG
Source organism: Pseudomonadota bacterium (assembly GCA_005804965.1). GTDB lineage: Bacteria > Desulfobacterota > Binatia > Bin18 > Bin18 > SYOC01. The sequence continues at coordinate 6,790 of SYOC01000097.1, read as the reverse complement.
GAACGCTGGGAGCACTTCGGCTATACTGCCAAAGCCACACAAATCCACCAATTAGTCTTCGCCCTTGGCGGCATTCTGCTCGGCTACCTCATTCTCTGGCGCTTGAAATTGTCAGGCCGACTCCATTCATAGCCGCCAAAACCACGCAAGCATCCTGGGCGCGCCTCGCCTCGCCGTGCTCAGCAAAAACCTGACAGTATTTTCCTCCTTTGCCTGACCAGAACTCGCGAAATCTCCCGACAATTTTGGTTTTACTCTCAGTTCCTCCGTGCGTAGGATGCCGCGGGTCAAATGCAAATTTGTCCCTGAGGAGGTACGTATGGAAAAACCACTGCTCACCAAAAAAGGCTGGAGCTTACTCTTATCCTTGAGTGCAGCATTCGTGTTCACTTTCGCGCCCAGCGTCCAGGCCAGTAGAATCGGCGGGCCGAACGATGACTACGATCACGATGGCCTGACCAACGCCCAAGAAAAGACGCTGAAAACCAATCCCAAGAAAGCCGACACCGACAAAGATGGACTGTCGGACGGGGTCGAGGTGAACCAGACTCTCACTGACCCGAAACGCAAGGACTCTGACCGCGACCATCTGACCGACAGTCAAGAACTCGCCTTACAGACTGACCCGCTCGATGACGACTCCGACGATGATGGCATTGAAGACGGCGACGAGGTCAAAGACGGCACCGACCCGCTCAATGCCGACACCGATGGCGATGGCATTGATGACGGCGATGATCCGGAGCCAGGCGAGCACGGCGCGGAATTTGAAATACGTGGCCAAGTGACTGCGGTCGATTCCAGCGTCGGCTGCCTCCTCACCATCGCCACGCAAACCGGTCCGGTCCAAGTCGATGCCAGCACCGCCACAATTGAAGGCGGCGCTGCCTGCGACGATCTTAATGGCGAGCAAGTCGAGGCCGAAGGGTTCCTCGTCAATGGCGTGTTACAGGCCAAGAAAGTCAACATCGAAGATGGCGTCGAAGATGAAGTGGAAATTCGCGGCCAAGTGACTAGCGTGGATACCAACGGAGGTTGCTTTTTGACCGTCAGCACGACAGCCGGTGTGGTCGTGGTTGACGCCAGCACGGCGCAGTTTCGCGGTGCCGCCACCTGCACGGACTTCAACGGCCAACTTGTCGAAGCTGAAGGGGAGATGGTTGGCGGAGTCCTCCAGGCCCGCGACGTGAAAGTCGAAGACGACTAATAAAGTCCGTAGGGGCGAGATGACCTCGCCTCTACCTTTCGGGGAATAGCGCCCTCCCCCTTTCGCCTCTTCCCCTCTTCGCCTTTTCGCCCTTCATCCTCATCAGTCCCCCGCCCCCGTACTCGCGCCCGGCAATCCCTTTGTATAACTTAGCCCGCATGCCGCGTGCCGTTGTTCTTTCGTTTCTTCTCGGTCTCGCCTTCTTCTGGCAAGTCACGTCGCTTTTCGCTCAAGATGCCCCTCCTGCTTTGTCATTGGATGACGCCATCGCTCAAGCTCATGTGGTCTCTCCGCAACGACGTGCCGCGCAAGCCCGCATCCAAGCCGCTGAGGGGGCGAAACATCAGGCCAGTCGCTTGCCGAACCCTTCCCTTGATCTGCATCAAGAAAACCTCGAACTCGGAGGCAACAGTCGGCAAGCCATTGATCGCACCACGGACCTGTTCGCCGTGTTCAGCCAACCTATCGAGCTAGGCGGGAAACGCACCGCGCGGACAGCCGTAGCCGCATCGAGCGTCGCCGAGGCACACGCCCTCCTCTCCCAAAGCGAACATGAGCTGACCCTCGAAGTGCTGCGGCATTACCTCGCCGCGTATCATGCGTATGCACTCATGGAGGTTGTGCGTCAGCATCGTGACGAACTCCGCCCCCTCGTTGCCGCGTTGCAGCGTCGGGCCGAGGAGGGCCATACCGCCGAGGCAGACGTGATGAAATTGCAGATCGAACCAACGCGCCTGGAAACGCAGCTCACACACGCCACCCTGCGCTTCACCGAAGCCGCTACTACCCTCGCCATACTGCTCGATGCCCCGCAGCCGATTGCTGGTACACGTTTGGCCATGCCGGCTCCGCTGGCACCACCATCGGGCGATCCGGCGAACCTTGCACGCCAAGCCCTCGACCGGCAGCCTGCGATCCTTGCTGCCCGTGCGCGTCGGGAACAAGCACGCTCTGCTTTAGAGCTGGAGCAAGCCCGCCGCCTTCCCGACCCGACGCTCATTGCTGGCTACAAACGTTCGGGTGGACATGACACACTCGTGACCGGCATTGAGATTCCGCTACCGCTGTTCGATCAAAACCAAGGGAATATCGAACGCGCTGCCGCTGAAGAGCGCATGGCTGCCCTTGAATTCGACACTGTGTACAAACGCCAGCTTGCCGCGACCACCGCCCTCATCCATGCCGCTCAAACCTTGACTACCAACGCCCAGCAGCTTCAGCAACGCATGCTTCACATGGCCGAGATTGTACGCACTGCCGCGCGAGCATCTTTTCGCGAAGGCGTCACTGACATTTTTCGTTTTGCCGAAGAAGAGCGGACCTATGCCGAAACACGCCGCGAGGCTTTAGCTCTGGAAATCGAAGCTTATGAAAAAACCTTTGCTGCCCGGCTTCTCCTACAAGAAGGGACTCAACCTTGACCTCGACTCGTGACGACATCCAAGGGACACCCACCCCGACCTTCCCGCTGCGTCGTGCGCTTGTCATTGCCATCGCCGTCGGCCTCATGCTCGCGTTGGCCTACACAATTCTGCAACGGCAGACACCTGAAGAGGAAGCAGCCTCCAACGCACCGATGCCGGACAACCACACCCTCGTGCTCTCGGAAGCCGCGCAACGCAACGCAGGTATCACCATCGACACCGTGCAAACCCGCGAACACCGCGCTCGTCTTGAAGCTCCGGGCGTAGTGGCGCTCGATGAAACCCGCACAGCACGGATTGGTGCTCTAGTCGAAGGAAGAGTTGTGTCGGCTCCTGTGCAAGTGGGCGAGCGTGTACGTGATGGAGCAACTCTGGCGGAGATTCACAGTCATGTGCTCCACGACGCTTGGGCTGACTACCGTCGCGCCCAAGCCGATCAGATGCGACGCAGCGCTGAGTTTGCCCAGGCAGAAAAAGTGGCGCAACGTGCGGAACGGTTGTATCGGGATAAAGCCGTCTCGTTGCAAGAACTGTCGCGCACCCAGGTCGAGCGCACAGCAGCAGAGCAGATGCTGAACGCGGCCAAAGTCGAAGTGCGGCGCACGGAAGAGGCACTAGAGCACTTAGGGCTGTCTCCCAGCAAACACAGCCCACGTGGAGAAAGCGGCGAGCAGATTCCTGTGACCAGCCCATTGGCCGGTGTGGTACTGGAAAAACACGCCACCAACGGTACCGCCGTCACGCCCGGCATGCCGCTCTTCGTGGTCAGCGATTTATCTACCCTCTGGGTGTTGGCAGAGATCGACGAAACCCAGCTCGCGCACGTGAGCGTCGGGTTGCCAGTCACGCTCCAGGTTACCGCGTATCCACAAGAAACTTTTGCTGGCACCGTCGTCTTTATCGCAGACACGCTCGATCCTAAGACCCGACGTATCACCGTGCGTTGTCGGGTGCCGAATCCACACGGCAGATTGAAGCCACACATGTATGCGACGGTCGCGTTCGGCACGGGCGACGTGCGCTCCACGTTGGCTGTCCCGGCTCAAGCCGTGCAAGAACTGGAGGGCAAACCCGTGGTGTTCATCGCCGAGGAGTCAGGGAAGTTTTCGGTGCGTGCGATTGAGCTTGGCATCGAAGCTGACGGCTGGCGAGAAATTCTCTCCGGTGTTCAAGCTGGCGAGCGCATCGTGACAACCGGCAGTTTTCTGCTCAAGTCAGAAGTCGCCAAACCCGCAGCCGAAGAAGAGTGACTATGACGTGGCTTGACCGTTTCGTAGTTGGTGCGCTCCGCCAACGTTTCCTCGTACTCCTGGGTTTAATCGTCCTTCTCGGTGGCGGCTATTATGCCTATCAAGGCGTACCCGTCGAAGCATTTCCCGATCTGACGAACAATCAGGTGGTAGTGGTGGCTGAAGCGCCGGGGCTTGCCGCTGTCGAGGTCGAGCAGCGCATCACCTACCCATTGGAAAGCGCGATGATGGGCGTGCCCGGTGCGCAGGAAGTGCGCTCGCTATCCAAATTCGGACTCGCACTCATCACCATCGTCTTCGATGAACACGTCCCGCTCTACTTCGCCCGCCAGCTCATCACCGAGCGTTTGGCCGAGGCGCGCGAGCGTTTGCCCGCCGGCATTGCTCCCACGCTTGGTCCGGTCGCAACTGCCTTCGGCGAAATCTATCAGTATCTCGTTGTCGGCAAAGACAGCGACGCGATGACCGAGAAAACCGTCCACGACTGGGAGATTCGCCATCGCTTGCGTTCGGTGAAAGGTGTCAGCGAAGTCAACTCGTGGGGCGGGCAGACCAAGCAATTTCATGTCATCGTCGACCCGCGCAAACTGGAGAAATACGATCTATCGCTCCAACAGGTGTTTCACGCTATCGCGAACAACAACGCCTCGTTCGGCGGCGGCTTCATTGAACATCGCTCGGAACGCTACACCGTGCGCGGGCTTGGCCTCGTGGCCGGGGAGGACGATTTACGCCGCATTGTGTTGGCGGCGCAGAACGGCGTACCGGTATTGGTGCAGGATGTCGCAGAAGTTGTCGTGGCTCCGATGCCGCGCCACGGTGCCGTCACTCGCGATGGTGTAGGAGAAAGCGTCTCTGGCATGGTGATCGTTCTCAAAGGAGAAAATGCCAAAGTCGTCGGTACACGCATCAAAGAGCGCGTCGCCGAAATCGTGCCTACCTTGCCGCAGCAGCTCACGCTCCAACCGTTTTACGATCAGACCGAAGTCATCGACCGTACCACCCGCACCTTACTCAAGAATCTGCTTGAAGGCTCGCTGCTCGTCATCCTCGTGCTGTTCCTGTTTCTCCGTGACGTGCGGGCGGCGTTGCTGGTCGCAGCGGTCATCCCACTAGCCATGCTCACTGGCTTTATCGGCATGCGCATATTTGGCGTGTCCGCCAATCTCATGTCGCTCGGGGCAATTGATTTCGGGCTTATCGTCGATGGTGCGGTAGTCATGATGGAAAACTTCTTGCGCCATCGTGGCGAGCGCCCGGCTCCGCATCCGTCGGATACAGTCGCCGAGCGGCTGCAATTTTTTATCGCCGCCGCCACGGAAGTTGCCCGCCCGGTCTTGTTCGGCGTGCTGATTATCGTTGCCGTGTATCTGCCCATCTTCGCCCTCGAAGGACTCGAAGGCAAAATGTTCCGCCCGATGGCGATTACCGTGTGCTCCGCCATCCTAGGCTCCTTGGTGTTGTCGTTGACCGTGGTACCGGTGCTGGCCTCGTTCGTGTTACGGCTCGAAGGGGCAGAACAGGAAGTCGGTTGGTTTCAGCGTATGCGGTCGCGCTATCTCGCGCTGCTCGCTGCCGCCATGAACCGTCGCATAGCAACTATCGGTATCAGTCTGCTTATTATCGCGGCGGCGATTAGCTCCATTCCTTTTCTTGGCACCGAGTTCATGCCCAAACTTGACGAAGGCTCGATCCTCATCGAAACCCGCAAGTTGCCGTCCATCTCCTTGAGCGACTCGGTTGAGATTTCCTCGCGCGTCGAGCGCATCTTGCTCAGGTTTCCTGAAGTCAAACACGTCGTCACCAAAATTGGCCGTCCGGACTTGGCCACCGAAGCGATGGGTATTCATCAAGGCGATGTTTATGTCACCCTACATCCGCTAGACGAGTGGACGAGCGGGCGGGATAAAGACGCGCTGATTCAAGCGATGGCTGAAGCGTTGGCGGAGATGCCGGGAGTCGCCGCGAATTTTACCCAGCCCATGGCCATGCGTCTGGATGAGGTCGTGTCCGGCGTCAAAGCCGACGTCGCAGTAAAAGTGTTCGGCCCCGATTTCGCCACGCTAGAAAGACTGGGGCAGCAAGTGCAAGAAGCTGTGGCTTCGGTGCGTGGCGTCGCCGACTTGCAAGTCGAAGTCCTCTCAGGTGCGGCTCAGCTTCAGCTGGTGATTGATCGCGACGCCATTGCGCGTTACGGACTCAACGTCGCCGATGTTCGTGCCGCCGTTGAAACGGCTATCGGCGGGGCGGTCGCCACTGAGGTCCTTGATGGGGTGCGGCGCTTCAGTGTCGTCGTGCGTTTTCCAGATGATCTCCGCGCCAATCCTGCCGCGATCCGTTCTCTGCTCCTCACTGCACCTGGAGGTGAACGGATTCCTCTCGAACGGGTCGCCACTATTGCGACGGTACGCGGACCGGAAGCGATCAATCGCGAAGCAGGGCAGCGGCGCTTGGTGGTGCAGATGAACGTGCGCGGGCGCGACATCGGCAGTTTTGTCGCCGAAGCCCAGCGCCGTCTGAGCGCGAGTGTCCACCTTCCTGCTGGGTACTATCTGCAATGGGGAGGGCAATTCGAGAATCAACAACGGGCGATGCATCGGCTGGCGGTGGTGATTCCGCTCTCCCTCGCGATCATATTCTTATTGCTGTACGTAACCTTCAAGCGTGTGCGGCAGGCGTTGTTGGTCATTTTGAACGTACCGTTCGCGCTGGTGGGCGGAGTCACGGCACTGTGGCTGCGGTCGCTCAACCTCAACCTCTCAGCCTCAATCGGGTTTATTGCGCTGTTCGGAGTCGCGGTCTTGAATGGCGTCGTGCTCATCACCGCCATCAATCATCTGCGCGAAGAAGGCAGCACGTTGAAAGAAGCCATCCTCGCCGGTGCTAGTCGGCGACTCAAGCCAGTGTTG
>SYOC01000096.1 GCA_005804965.1 Pseudomonadota bacterium | reverse complement strand
TTCGCCTGGGAAGATAAATTCAAACGCCTCTTGCTCCGCTTTGAAACCCTCCCCACCCATCATCTCGGGTTCAAACTTCTCGCCTTCACCCTGATCAATCTCCGGGAGTTTTGTGGTACCTGAAACTTGCAACCAGTTCGTTGTTTGAATATGTCCATGAGGTTTCCCACGAGTTCCGTGAATGACTTTTCTCGGAGGTTCCCATACGCCAATAGCAGAGTCAGCATCAGAAAGACGAAAAAAGCAGCTTGCAAAACCCCAAACTGGTCCGATTGTGTCAGGTACAAGGCGAACGACGCGAGCAGCACTGCGAAACTGAGAATGAACGGGCCGGCTTTCAGTCCGCTATATTCTGGTTGACGTTGCGGAAATGTTTGGTACTCGCCTTTGGCCACACTCAAAGCCGAAATGACCTTTGCGGTTGACCAAGAAAAGACTCGGTACCCGTAGAAGCCACCGCTGGCGTCGAGCTTGTCTCTGATGCTGGACAGCGCATCACGAGTTAATCCGCTGCCCCTCTGGCTTTTGTCTTCTGCGTTCATGAGAACTCGGATTAACAACGCCTCAGTAAGAAACATAAATCCGTAGTTCCCCTGCTCGCTGGGATCGATCAGGATGCGTTCTTCAACTTGCTTTCTTGCTGCGTCGGGATTGCGTAGCAGCCAAGCAATGGCTTGCTTTTCTTGTTGAGGATAGACGCTGAGGTTCTCTCGCCGCGCCGCCTGGATCGTCAAAATGGCATAGATCGTGTGAGCGGCTTGAAGAGGGCCAGCCTCGCCGAAGCAACCTTCAGCGTTTGTGTTGTAGTGTTCGACCAGAAATTTGAGTCCGTCTTTGATGTCTTGCTCATGAGCCGTCATTCCCGCTCGATGGGCTTCGATAATGGCAAGCAAAGCAAAACACGTAGGCATCAGCGCACTCGGAGCACTACGGTAATATCCCCATCCATGATCTTTGTTGCGGTGGCCAAGGAGCCAAGCTAGGGCAGTGTGTATTGGTTGTGTCTCAGTGCCTTTCCCAGCCTTGATGAGTGCCTCGATGATGAAGGCTGTCCGGACAAGGTCGGCAACGTGGTAAGTGGGGGTGTGAGGGTCTGTGGAGGGCACCTCTCGCGGCCATGCGCCCAGATCTGGCCCTTCGCTGTATTGGTGCTTGAGCAGGAATTGCACGCCTTCTTGGATGTCCTTGCTACCCGCCGTTGCCGCTTGGCTATCGAGCAGCGCAATAATGACTTCAGCCGTGTTGAGGGTGCTCGTCACCCTTCCTTGCTGCTCCGCCCATCCGTGGGAGTTTTCGTCTTGGATATTGAGAAGCCACTGCGTCGAGCGGTGGATGGTGCTGGCGACATCAAGTGCCAAGCTCTGCTCCGTATCCTCACTCATAGCTGCTCCCCCTTGCGACGAGATGCGAAATTACCACCATTTCACGATGGGCCCCACTTACCATCATCGTGTTGGGAATGCAACGGAAATGAACCATGCTTTTGCAGTGATACGGTCTCCTGTTTTCTTTGGGGAATAGCCGAAGAGAAGCATCGCTTCTGCAAGAAACTTTGAGGAACGAATTTCCCCTTCCGCTTTCGCTCGTCCTCGTGCTTGTGGTAGAGTCCGGCTTGTTCGCCACATTCCTGTAAGGAGGGAAACGGTATGGCGCTACCGCTTGAAGGCATTCGCGTGTTGGACTGGACAATTTGGCAACAAGGGCCGGTTGCTACCATGATGCTTGGTGACCTCGGTGCCGATGTCATCAAGATTGAGGAGCGTGTCGGCGGCGACCCGGGCCGTGGGGTGATGAGTATTGCTGGGGTGGGAACCGGCAGCGATAAACGCAACTACTATTTTGAGGCCAATAACCGCCACAAGAAGAGCCTCGCCCTTGACCTCAAACAGCCCGAAGGTCGAGAGATTCTCCATAAGCTCGTCCAGCAGTCCGACGTGTTCGTGCAGAACTTTCGTCAAGGTGTCGCTGGGAAACTGGGCTTAGACTACCAAACGCTCTCCGCCCTCAATCCTAAGCTGATTTACGCCAGCGCGACCGGCTACGGCCCGAACGGTCCAGATGCCGGTGAGCCTTCTTTCGACTACATGGGGCTGGCACGGTCCGGCATCATGACTGCCGTGGGCGAGCCGGATATGGTCCCGCAGAACATTACCGGCGGCATTGCCGACCAAATGGGCGCGATTATGCTGGCTCACGGCGTCGTCGTGGCACTGCTCGCGCGTGAACGCCTCGGCATTGGCCAGGAAGTGAACACCTCGCACCTCGGCAGCATGATGGCACTGCAAGGGTTGAACGTCGCGTGTCGCCTGACGTTGGGCAAAGAGTTCAAACGCTTCTACCGCACCGAGGCGGCCAACCCGCTGTGGAACCACTACCGCTGTCAGGACGACAAATGGATTTGCTTCGCGATGCCGCAAGCCGACCGCTACTGGCCAGATTTCAGTAAAACCGTTGGCCTCCCCGAGCTTGAAAAAGACGAACGCTTTGCGACCATGCGTGCGCGTGGCAAGAATTGCAAAGAGTTGATCGCGATTCTCGACGCGATCTTTGCCTCCAAGCCGCGTGAAGAGTGGATGAAGACGCTCAAGGCTGGTGGCGATTTCATCTACACCATCGTCAACAGCATTAATGACCTTCTCGATGATCCACAAGTGCTGGAGAACAACTACGTGGTGGACTACGAGCATCCTGGCTGGGGTCCGACCAAGCTGGTTGGCCATCCAGTCATCTACAGCCAAACGCCAGCAAACCCGAAAGCACCCGCGCCAGAATTCGGTGAACACACCGAACAGATCTTGATCGACACGCTGGGATATTCGTGGGAACAGGTGGCTGAGTTGAAGGAGAAGGCGGTGATTTGACGCCTATGCAGATAACAGTGAGTAGTATGTTATGTCGAGCGGAGCAAGACATCTTTCCTCGGCGTTGCAAGCAAGATTTTTCGCTGCGCTGCTCAGAAACAAACCGCTTAAACCGTACCGGATACTTAAGGCAGTCCGTCATTTCAGGCGAGCAAGGCGAGACCCGGAATCCAGGGACAAACACCTGGAGTCCCGCCTGCGCGGGAATGACGGACAGGGATGGGTCCCCGTTTCTGAGAACTCGGTATGAGCGATTGCCGTTTAATTCCCCGGTTCTTGGTCTTTTACACGGAAAGGATCTGCCTTCATGAGCTGGCCCCCTCGCTACACAATTCTCTTGCTCCTCTTCCTGCTCTCGTTGGTAAACTATATCGACCGCGTGAACATCTCGATCACCGCACCAGTGATGATGCCGGAGTTGGGGTGGGACACCGCGTGGTTCGGCGTCGTGTTTTCTGCCTTTGTCTTTGGCTATGCCGCGTTCATGATTCCGAGTGGTCTGCTGGCCGACACTCGCAGCCCGAAGACGTTGCTGGCGGTGGCGTGCTTCAGCTGGTCGTTTTTTACGCTGCTCACGCCGCTGGGCCAACATTCTTTCATGCTCATGCTCGCCCTACGGTTTCTTGTCGGCGCGTGCGAAGCCATCAGTCTTCCAGCAGCGACGGTGATTAACTCGCGTTGGGTGCCGAAAAACGAAATAGGGCTCGCGCAGATGATTAGTCTGTCTGGCATCTACGCCGGGCAGCTCATCGCCTACCCCATTTCTACGTGGATCATCGCCCAGTCTTCTTGGCGCGGGGTGTTCTACTTCAACGCGATTGTCGGTTTCCTGTGGATCGCCATTTGGCTGCGGTATGGCGCGGATGCCCCGAAGACTGCGGAGACTGCGGCTGAAGCGAAAACCGAGAAGCCGCGCGTGCCATTGGGTGCATTGCTCACCACTCCGGCTGTGCTTGCGCTGGCGTTGGCGTACTTCTTCTGGGCCTATGGCCTCAGTATGGTAGTCGCGTGGCTGCCGACCTATCTGGTCAAAGCACGCGGCTACACGATTCAACAAATGGGGGTCGTCGGCATGTTGCCCGTCGCTGGTGGCTTGATCGGCGTGCTCGGTGGCGGCGTGCTTTCCGATTATTTGACGAAGCGCGGGGTCAGCGCAGCTATTGCACGGAAAGGCGTTCCTGCCGCGTCCATCGCGATCTCCGCGCCGTTCTTAGCACTGGCGGCGACGATTGAATCGCCGTTCGCGGCGGTGGTGGCCTTCGCCGTGTTCCAGTTACTCACGACCTTAGGACTGGTTGCCTTTTGGAGCATTCCGGTAGAGATGAACGCCCGTCTGGCTGGGTCCATTTCCAGTATCATGAATTTCGGCGGCAACTTTGGCGGGTTCTTTAGCCCCATGGTCGCTGGCTTCCTGGTTGAACGCATGGGCGGAAACTGGTCATTTCCCTTTTACACAGCCGCAGCCGGCTGTTTGCTGGGGGCAATTATTCTCGGCTTGCTGGTGCCAGTACGCCCCATCCAGGTCTCTGCCGAAGCAGCGTCGGCAGACGAGTCGCAACTTGGCCATTCGTTAGGCCACTAACCAAGGAGGAAGGTCGATGGCTATTCTTATTACTGGCGGTAGCGGATTTCTCGGGCGGCATTTGGTGCGGCATATGCTCGCGGCAGGGGAAAAAGATTTGATCGTTCTCGATGCAGCTCCCAATCGCGCAGCGCTTGCCGATGTGGCCTCACAAATCAAAATTGTTCCCGGCGATGTGCTGGAACCGACGGCGTTGATCGACACCATGCAGAAATACAAAGTTGAAGGGATCATTCATCTCGCTTATCAGCTTGGCACTGGTGGCATCCGCAATCCCCTGCCGTCGATCAATGTCAACTGCATCGGCACGACCAATATCTTTGAGGCCGCACGCCTGACTGGCATCAAACGGGTGGTCTACATGAGTTCTGTAGCGGTGTTCCCAATGCGGCGAACACTCACCGAGCCGGAACTCGGCGAAGATGATCCTCCCGCACCTGACTCGGTCTACGGTGCCTGCAAGCTGTTTAACGAGCACATCGCCAGTTATTACGCCAGCGCTTACGGGTTGGACCCTATCGGCATCCGTCCCACGTCCGTTTTCGGTGAAGGACGCGGCCACCGGCGCGGGGTTGATGCCGACCACTTCATGGTCTTGCCCGAACTCGCGCTGTTGGGTCAGCCGGTGACGATGCCGCCGGACGATCAAGTCTCGGATTGGATGTACTGCCTCGATGCTGCCGAGGTGTTTCTCCGCGCCTACCGCGCTAAAAATCTCAAGCACCGCATCTTCAACATGAGCGGTACCCCGCGCCGTACCGGCGACATCACCGCCTATCTACGCGAGATTTTGCCGCAGGCGAGCATCTCCGTCAGCGACAAGCCGTTCGTTATGACTTCTTTGGTCAAGACCGACCGCTTGCGGGAAGAGTTGGACTTTACACCGCAGTACACAGTGGAAGACGGCATTCTGGCGTACCTCAGCGATGTGCGCAAACGCGAGGGCATGCCGCTGGAGCCGAGGTAGCTTGAGGCAGCTATTAGCTGTTAGCTCTTAGCTTTTAAGGGAGATTGCAGCAATGGAGTTTGGCGTCAGTTTTCAATCACATATCCAAAATAGCTGGAAGCACGCGCTGCTGGCCGAACAGATGGGCTTGAGCCAAGCGTGGTTTGTGGACACGCAGATGCTGGCGTCGGATGTCTATGCCTGCATGGCACTGGCAGCCGAGCATACGGAGAAGATCAAGCTGGGCACGGCGGTAGCAATCGCGGGGACACGCATCGCTCCGGTCATTGCCCATTCCATTGCAACGGTGAACCAACTCGCACCGGGGCGGGTGGTGCTCGGCTTGGGCACCGGGCACACCGCCTGGCGTGCGATGGGCATGCCACCGGTGCGACTGGATACGTTCCGCCACGCGATTGAAGTCTGTCGCGGACTCCTGCGCGGTGAAGCCGTCGAGTATCACGAACGTGGGCGGCACAGTCGCATCCATTTCTTCGATACCCAGCACGGCTACATCAATGTCCACGACCCGGTACCAATCTATGTTGCCGCCTCGCATCCCAAAGCGATGGCTGTCGCTGGCGAGTTTGGCGATGGGCTGATTACCATCAGCATTCTCGATCCGGCAACCTTACGCAGGACATTAGCGACTGCCTCTCCCGGGAAAACGTGGGATACGCAGCGTCCAGTGGTGACGATTGGTGTCTCCTGCGTGCTGCGTCCCGGCGAAGAGATCAATAGCCCACGAGTGCTGACGCGCGTAGGGCCACGCATTGCGGTGGCGTTGCACTACGCCTACGAAATCTACAAGCATGGCAAGCAACCGCCAGCCTACATGCAAGAGTTTCTCACGCCAGAGTACTGTGCCTATTTGGATCAACGCTGGGAGGAGATTCATGCGACCCACTCGCGATTTCTCCATCCTGGTGAGGAAGCCTTCATCACCCCCAAAGCCATTCAGTCCATGAGTTTGACCGGCTCGCGCGAGGAAATCATTACCCGCCTGCGGCAATTGGAGGCTGCCGGGTTGACGCAGTTCGCGATCTCACCGCCGTGGGGGTATGTCGAAGAAAGCATTGTCGAGTTCGCCTGCGAAATCGCCGCGCATTATTAACAGAGGCGACACCGGCTCGACTTTGCCTTGCTGTACAGAACCTGTTGACCCTGGCCTAGCAAGCGCGGTACTCTCCTGTCCATACCCATATCTGTCCTCTCGGTAAGGAGTCGTGAACTGCATGAAAATTGTTGTGCTGGTGAAACAGGTCCCGGTCGTGTCGGCGATGAAGCTCGATCCCGACACCAAGACGTTGAAGCGAGAAGGCGTGCCTTCCGAAGTGAGTTCGTTCGATGTCCGTGCGCTGCTGAAGGCGGTGGAATTGCGCACTGCCCACGGCGGAGAAGTCGTGGCGATGACTATGGGTCCGCCGCAAGCAAAAGCTGCATTGGAGCATTGTTTGGCCTTGGGTGCGGACCGTGGCGTGCTGCTGACGGATCGCGCCTTTGCTGGTGCGGATACACTGGCCACGGCTCGCGCCTTAGCGCTGGCGCTCAAGAAGGAAGGTTTTGATCTGGTGCTGTGTGGGCGCTACAGCACCGATGCTGAAACCGGACAGGTGGGGCCGGAAGTGGCTGAGCTGTTGGACCTTCCGCAAATCACTGCCGCAGGGAAATTGACGGTCACAGGCTCGACCGTCACAGTTGAGCGCGAAACCGATAGCGGCTTCGAGACTGTCTCGTGTGCGTTGCCCGCGCTGGTGTCGGCGACAGAAGATATGGCACCGGAGAAGTTTCCCAATAAAGCAGACAAAGAAAAGGCCAAAGAGAAGCCGATTCAGGAGATGACGGCCAGCGACCTATCGTCTGATCTGAGCCAGTTTGGTGCTGCTGGGTCGCCGACGTGGGTAGAGTCGGTACAAGCAGTCGAGGTAGCACGCGAGAAAAAGATTCTCGAAGGAGAACTGCCAGCGCAGGTCGATACCCTCGTGCAGATGTTGTTGGAGCAGGGGCTGTTTGGCAAATGGAAAAGTGATGACGTGGCCAGCAACGGCCCAGTCGCGCGTACCGCCACCGGCGGCAAAGCTGTCTGGGTGGTGGCCGAGACCCTCGGTGACACGCTGCCGTCGATCACGCTTGAACTGCTCGGCAAGGCCAACGAACTTGCCGGCCGCTACAGCGGTGAGGTGGGCGTGATGCTGATGGGCTGGGGCGTTGATCCGCATGTGGCGACGCTGGCTATTCATGGCGCGGATGTGGTTTACCTCGCGCAAGATCGCCGTTTGGAGCACTACTCCACGGACCTCTACACAGCGGTGCTGGCCAAAGCGATTCGCGAACGCCAGCCTGGGGTGGTGTTGTTTGGTTCGACAGCCACAGGTCGAGATTTGGCACCACGGGTCGCCGCGCGGCTGGGGTTGGGGCTGACCGGCGATTGTGTCGATCTCGACGTGAACGACAAAGGCCAACTGTTGCAATACAAGCCAGCGTTTGGTGGTAACATCGTCGCGCCGGTGTTGTCGCGCACTTCACCGGAGATGGCCACGATACGCCCGGGCATGTTGAAAAGAGCACAACCCAATCCCGCCCGTCAGGCGCGGATCGAAATGTTGTGGCCGGAAGATGCCGTGCTTGATCGAGTGCAGGTTGTCGAACGCACTGGCACCGACGCTGGCAAGGCCGCTGCCTTGGACTCCGCTGAGATCGCCATTGGCATCGGCAAAGGTGTGGGCGGAGCCGCCAATCTTCCCGTCATCGAGCAATTCGCTGAAGTGTTAGGCGGCGCACCGCTCGCAGCCACGCGAGATATCGTTGATCTTGGCTGGCTGCCGCGTCAGCATCAGGTCGGGCTAACCGGCCGGGCTATCGCTCCCAAGCTCTATTTTTCTATTGGTATTCGTGGAGCCTTCGAGCACACCGTCGGCGTGCGTCGTGCTGGCATCGTGGTCGCGATCAACAAAAATCAAAAAGCCCCGATGTTTCAGAATGCCGACATCGGCATCGTCGGCGATTACGCCGCCGTCGTGCCGCTCCTGACGGAAAAGCTCCGAGAGGCAAAGGCGAAAATGGGGAGTTGATAGTTGGTAGTCGATAGTAAAAAGTTCAAAATTAAGAACTCCAAACTACGAACTAACAACATGTCCAACTCCGGCTACTCCCTCATCGAAGTCGTAGTGGCGATGGCGTTGTTTGCCATTGCCATCTTGGGGCTGTCTGCTGGAGTAGCACTGGTGGCACGTTCGAGTCTTCTCAGCGAAAACCTGACACGCGCCACCATTTTGGCGCAAGACAAGCTCGAAGAATTGACTACGCCGTACGCTTCGCGCACCGGAGGAAGCGACGAGCCGCAACCCGGGTTCACTCGCGACTGGTCAATCACGCCCGACGACCCCGAGACTGGTGTCGCACGGGTCGAAGTAACAGTGTCCTGGGAAAGCGGTGAACCGCAGACCATCTCTTTGGAGACGGTGCTCAATGAATGACGTACGGGGTCGGACACTTCAAGCCGTTCGTCATTCCGGGCGAGCAATGCGAGACCCGGAATCCAGGCGCAAAAAACTGGATTCCCGCCTGCGCGGGCATGACGGGCCAGAAAGTTCCATTCGCCAGTTGCACGGCTTCACTCTGGTCGAAACGTTGGTCGCGGTGCTGCTTGTTGGCCTCTTCAGTCTCGCGCTGTACGGCTTCTATCGCGTGCAGATCCGAGTACTGAAAGTGGAAGAGATCCGCTTGAATTTGCGCGACAACAGCCGACTCGCGCTCGATTTCCTGGTGCGCGAGCTGCACCAAGCCGGTGCTCGCCCAGTGCGACCGAGTGCGTGCGATGGCTTCGAACGTTTGACCGTCGCCGAAGCCCAGCGCGTGAGTATGCAGTATGATTTTCGTGGCAACTCTTCCAGTGCTCCTGCCGATGGCTGCCCGGACGATCCCAGTGAACGTGTCACCTATGACTACGACAGCACGAACCACCTCCTGCGGCGCGCGACCAGTGGTGGATCACCGCAGCCGTTCATTAGCGACGTGCCCTCCGACGGGTTTACGCTCCAGTACTTTGACCGCTTTGGCGCAGAGCTGACACCGCCCCTTTCCTCGGCGCAACGCACCGCCGTGTATGGCATGAAGGTCAACATGCTCACCAGGGTGATGCATCCAGACCCAGCACAGACAGAACCACTGGAGGCAGAATTTTCTTCGACTGTCGCCTTCATCAATCCTCCGAACTAAAGAGGGCATAGAGGATAAGCGACCATGGAGGGTAGACGAGTTGATCCTCGTGGGTGTGTCATCCACCCCTCGCCCTATCCCTCTCTCCGCTGGGGAGAGGGCGGCAGACGCGAAGCGGATGCGGGTGAGGGGACATCTAACAAGAGCACGTTACATGAAACTGGCTCTAGTCAATCCGGCGTTATCCTCGTCGCTACTCTCCTCATCATTGCCCTCCTCATGATTGCCAGCCTGAATGGGCTGAGTCTGATGCGCTCTGACTTGCTAGTTTCGCAAAATTCGCTCGCCGGCATGCAAGCGCTCTGGCTCGCCCGCGCCGGCGCTGAAGTCGGCAAGAATTGGCTAGAAACCAATCTGCCATCTGCTGCCTTTCCGGTGTCGCTTGGTCCGGCCAATCTCGGCGATGGAACTTATGCAGTTACCATCGAGTCGCTGGGAAGCGGGCGTTACCGACTGACGGCAGTTGGCACCGGATCTGCGGAGACGCGAAGGGTGATGGAAGAAGTCGTGCGTCTGCCGGATTTCGCACCGGCTGGTGCTATGAGCAGTACCAGAGATGGACTCCACCCGGACTTCAACGACGAGAGTGGTGGCATTGGTCGTCGCATTCCTGACTTTACGGTAGATGCCAGGAATCATGCGCCGGATGGTAGGCTCTCCGCCACATGCCCTGCGCTTTCTCCGTTTGCAACCGTCCAAGCGGCGGCGCAGAGCGATCTTCTCAACGCCGCCAACACGCTGAAACAAGAAGTCGTCACCCGCGCCAACAGCTTTTGTCTCCTCAATGGGAGCGATAATGCCGGGTCGTGTACGCCAGGGTTGTTCTGGGTGCGTGGGACGGGCGTGACTCCGCGTTTTCAGACCACGCCGTGTGCAGCGAGCGACCCAACCTGTTTTCTCAATCTCGACTTTACCGACGCTGCCTTGCGTGCGACCGCCAATCCACCCGCCGCGAATGCGCCGCCTGCTCCGGATAATCGCGGCCCATTCGCATCAACACCTGCTACCACGCCGCTGGCCTTGGTGTTGAGCGCTGCCGAGGCGTCTCGTCTGCAAGTAGCCGTACAAGACATTCTCCGGCGCATCGACGGATTGCCAGACGAGCGCGTGACTCGGATCTCCACGAATCTCGGCTTTGGCCATCACCAATATGGCAGCCTTGAGCATCCCGCCGTGGTGCGGGCCGAGCCCGGTGGAGGGCCGCTGGATATTGATGGTGGAGCGACCGTTGATGGCGTGGGCGTGTTGCTGATTCCCCGCGTGGTTCGCCTCGGCAACGCCACGTTCAATTGGAAAGGCGTCATCGTGGTGACCGGCGCTGGCGATTTGCAGGCTACCGCAGCTGCACTGTGTGGTCAGGTGCTCGGCGCGGTTATCGTTGATGACGACACGACACTTGACCGCAAACTCGACTTCGACCTCGTCCAGCGTGGCAGTTGCGCACCGTTCTCCATCAACTATAGCTGCGAAGCTGTTACGCGAGCGCTGAGCACGTTGATGCGCACTGTCTCATGGGTGGAGAAGTATGGGAGCTAAAGTGAATACCGGTCGGGTTGAACGTGACCCTCACCCTAACCCTCTCCCTGCTAG
>SYOC01000095.1 GCA_005804965.1 Pseudomonadota bacterium | reverse complement strand
TGGTATGGGCGGCATGATGTAAGAATGCGAAATGTGAAGCGCGAGACGTAAAGTCTAACGCTTCACTCGCTTGTCCACGACACGGCCCTGCTGGGGTATTCCTAGCAGGGCCGTGCTGCGTTTGGGGAGGAATGATGCCTTAATGCGCCTGAGAAAAGAGCCTGCCCTAGGCAACGGGTAGCAGTCTGGCATGATTGGAGCAAATCCTGAACTTGGAGGTCCCATGGCCACTGTTCCCCTCATTGATTATGAAGTCGCATCACCCGAGGTTAAAGCTGTTTTCGATGACATCAAACATGTCCGCAATATCCCAGATGTCAACAACTTCTGGAAGGCGCTGGCGAACCATCCTGATATTCTGCAACGCACCTGGTCGACGCTGCAAGAAGTCATGCGCCCCGGCGCACTCGACGCTCTGACCAAGGAACTCCTGTATCTCGCCGTCTCGATTACGAACTCGTGCGACTACTGCATCCATTCGCATACTGCCGCAGCGTTCGCCAAAGGGATGACCCAAGCGCAATACCAGGAATTGTTAGCGGTGGTGGGGATGGCACATCAGACGAATGCGCTTTCCACCGGCATGAAGATTCCGGTGGACCCGCAATTTCTGGCTTCTACCGCCAAGGAAAGCTGAACCATTCTGGAGAGAAGGAGAGCGTACCGCCTTGCCGTTCGCTCTCCCTGAGCTAAAGCTATTTCTCAGGCAACCCGGTAATCCGAATCCCCGCCGAGTGGACTTTATTAAGGATATTCAGACGAATCAGCAGGGCGGTAATGGGCTCGATTTGCCGTGCGGCTTCGAGCGGCCCAGCGCTGACAGCTTTGATGCCACCACCAATTTTGTTGATGAGCTGCATAACGGTGGGGCGGGCATCTTTATCGCCGCACACCAACACGTCACAGTCGATGGTCGCGTTGATATCGCGCAACAGATGCGCGGAGATGTTCTGTAACGCGCAGACGACCTTCACGTCGGGGCCTAACACCTGTTGCGCCTCTTCACTGGCCGAGCCTACCTCTGGCATAATCGTACGCCGGGCATTATCGGGGTCGAGCGGCACTGAGACATCGACAAAGATTTTGCCTTTGCACTGCTCTTTGACGGATTCGAGTGTACCGATGTGCGCAGAGTAGGGAACGGTCAGCACGATGATGTCTGCCGCTGCGGCCGCCGTAACGTTATCGGTTCCACGGATCAGTTCTTGCCCGAGTTCTTGGTTCAATTCGATAGCGACCTTTTCGCCTTTCTCTTTCTGGCGTGAACCGACAATGACCTCTTCGCCAGCCTTGGCCCAACGTAACGCTAAACCCGGACCTTGTTCGCCCGTGCCACCTAGAATCGCGATCTTCACTCTTATGCCTCCTTGATTGCGCATTGAGCGGCAACATCGACGTGCCGCATGCTAGCCGAAAAATTCTTCGATATTGCCGGAAAGAACAGCAATCTCCCGAAAGCCGTTATTGCGAAAGACGCGAAACAACAAGGTCTCTCCTGCCGGTTTGCTCCAGAGATAGGTATAGAGCGAGTTGCGGTCGGTGACTTCTTGGCCGTCAATAGCCAACAATACATCGCCGGCTTTCAATCCAGCTTTGTCGCCTGGGCCTTTCGGCAAGACTCCGGCTAACACCATATGATCGCGCAGAGGATAGGAATACATGCCAATCCACGAACGAGACGGGCGACTGACGCGGCGGCCATAGCGCACGAGTTCGTCTCGATGCTCAAGATAGTGCTCGACGGGAATCGCTAGCGAGAACTTGGCCACCTCAGCGAGATTCAGCGACACCACACCGATCATGCGTCCCTGCATATCGAACATCGGGCCACCGCCGAGGCCGGGATTCATGGCTGAGCACATCAACGCACGATCCAGACGGTACTCCCAATAGGCTTCATAGGCACCGAGCGACGAGAGAAACCCTCCGCCGACGCGTCGGCCAGCGGCATCGTCGCTACTGGCGACCATGAAAACTTCCGTCCCCGGCTCAAGGTCAACACTCGAACGCAGCGGGACTGCTGGGAAGCCGTTCGGCGAGACCTTGAGCACAGCGATGCCGCTCACAAAATCCTGTGCCACCACTTCGGCTTCATATTGATTGTTGTCTAACATGCCAACTTGCACTTTGCTGGCACCGATGACGATGTAGTTGACGGTGAGGATATATCCAGCCGGGTCAACCACGACACCCGACCCCATTCGCTCCGTGCCGAGTACCATTGCCGAAGCATGATGTGGCGGCACGAGGGCATGGATTCCTACTGTTGACGGAACCACCTGTTCAATCAGCTTGACCGAGGCGTTCACCGCTCCCCCCAGGACGAAAAATTTTCCCAAGACTATTAGCTAGTTCGTCCGAAAGCAACCCCTTGGTTCGGGGCGATTCCGATACTGCCGGGGCTTTGATCCTGAGGTGGCGAAGCTTATAGTTGCTCCGATGAAAGACAGGGAGGACTCTATGGATGCTATCGTCGATGGAGTGCGTTTGCACTACACACAAGAAGGGCAAGGCTCCGATCTTTTTCTCGTGCATGGCTTAGGAGGCACCCTCCACGATTGGGATGCTTGCGTGCCTGAGCTGGCGCGTCATCATCGCGTGACCCGCTGGGATGCACGCGGATTTGGTCAGTCGGAGAAACCAGCGGGGCCGTATTCCCCGCAATTGTTTGCCCGCGACCTTGCCGGTGTGTTCCGTGCGTGCGGCCTCACTCGTGCGCATGTAGCGGGGATTTCTATGGGGGGAGTGATTGCCCAGCGCTTCGCCCTCGATTTCCCTGATTTGGTTGAGGGACTTGTGCTCGTGAGTACCTCAAGCGAAGTTGGTGCCCAGGCGCACGCCGCCTGGGAAAAGACCGCAACGATCATTGAGGAACGCGGCTTCTCTATCTCCACTGCCGCTGCCCAGCGAGCGTTTTCTCCCGGGTTTGTGCAATCTCGCCCAGATCTGCTCCAAGAGATGACGGAACGCACGGCACGCAACGACCCGCACGCCTATGCGGCGGCCGCGCGTGCCATCGGCAACTACAACTGGACCGAGGATCTCCGCCGCTTGCAGGCCCCTACGCTTATTCTCCAAGGGCGCGAGGATGCGCTGACACCTCCTGGTGGATCAATCAAAATGAGTCGTGTGCTTCCGCACGCACGCCTCCTGATGGTTCCAGACTGTGGTCATGCCCTGACCCAGGAAAAGCCGGACGTGTTTGTCAGCACCACGCTGGCTTTTCTCGCTGGGGTCGATTTTTGCCGGGCGTCGGCCACAGTATGATGGCGCGAGTGAAGCTCTCGTTGAAGCTGAAACGGATGATGCACAACCGGGCGAGTGCCGGTCTGCGCTGGGTCAGCAGCAGTCTCGTGTTGGCGGTTGTGTTTATTCAGCTTTTTGCTCTCACGGCTCTTGCCGCAGAGCCGCTGACGGGCAACCCAAAAGGAGATGACATGGCGCGTGAACGCATACATGCCCCTGAACTTGAAGGTGGCGCTGGTTGGCTGAATACCGATGCGCCGATTTCGTTGGTACGTCTCCGGGGGAAAATCGTTCTTCTCGATTTTTGGACGTACTGCTGCATCAATTGTATGCAGGTGATTCCGGACCTGAAAAAGCTGGAAGCGAAGTACGCCAATCAACTGGTCGTCATCGGCGTACACTCCGCCAAGTTTCCCAACGAGCGGGACTCCGACAATATCCGCCAAGCGATTCTTCGTTACGAGATCGAACATCCGGTGGTGAATGACCATGAGTTTCGCATCTGGCGGCAATATGGCCCGCGCTCGTGGCCGACCTTAGTCCTCATCGACCCGGATGGCTATGTCCTCGGAGGTATTTCTGGCGAAGGCCACTATGACCAGCTCGACCATGTAATCAGTCAACTCGTACTTGATTTTCGCGCTCGTGGCCGCCTCAACGAAGAGCCGCTCCATTTCGCTTTAGAGAAAGCCCGGTCTTCTACGCCCGTGCTTTCGTTCCCGGGGAAGATCCTGGCGGATCGAGTGGCAGACCGGCTGTTTATCGCGGATTCCAACCACAACCGCATTCTCGTCACGACTAAGGCTGGACGTGTCCTTGACGTTGCTGGCTGTGGCGAGATCGGTGCGGCTGATGGTTCGTTCGCCACGGCCACGTTCCACCACCCCCAAGGTATGGCGCTCGATGGTGAGGTGCTCTATGTCGCGGATACCGAAAACCATTTGCTCCGTTGCTTGGACCTACGAGCACGCACGGTGACGACGATCGCCGGGACCGGCGTCCAAGCACTCGGGCAGTATCGACGCGGACCGGCGCGTGCAGTTGCCTTGGCCTCGCCCTGGGATCTCGTCGTGGAAAACGGCATTCTCTACATCGCTATGGCGGGACCACACCAAATCTGGGCGATGAACCTGCAACATGGAGAAGTTGGCCCCTACGCGGGATCGAGCCAAGAGGACCGCATTGATGGTCCGCTGATGGAGGCAGCGCTCGCTCAGCCGAGCGGCATCACCTCCGACGGAACCAACCTGTACATCGCCGACTCGGAAATTAGCTCCATTCGCTCCGTGAGTCTCAATCCGCATGGTCGCGTGTCCACCATCGTTGGCCTTGCGCTCTTCGAGTTTGGTGATGTGGATGGCATAGGCGATCAGGTGCGGCTGCAACATCCTTTGGGTGTGACGCATCACAACGGCGTGCTGTATGTTGCCGATACCTATAATCACAAAATCAAAGCTATCGGACCGATGTTGCGCACAGCGACCACGATGTTCGGCTCTGGTCAGCCTGGTTTCCGAGACGGCCAGGCGCCACAGTTTTACGAACCCAGTGCTGTCAGCGTCGCCGACGGCAAGCTCTACATTGCCGACACTAACAATCATGCGATTCGCGTGGCCGACCTGCACACCAAGGAAGTTTCGACGTTGCCCATTACTGGTCTTTCCGATGTTGTGACCACCGCTATGGCTGACATCTGGCCAAATCTCGAAGAAATCCCACTGGCCCCGCGTTCGCTCAAATCCCGACAGGGACAGCTTGTGGTGAACGTGCAAATCCCGGCTCCCTTCAAGCTAAATCCCGGCTCGCCCATTGAGTATCGCGTCGATATCCGTGGCAGCGCTCCTCATCATGGCAAACGCACGATGCTGAAAGACGGCAAGTTTCCGCTCCACATTCCGCTGACATTCGAGGGTGACACTGCGGAAGTGCAGGCTACGGTAAGTTTCGTGTATTGTCGGGATGGGAATGAAGGTGTGTGCGTGATCCAATCGTTCCGCTGGACGGGACAGGTGAAGATTGACGCCAAAGGAGAAGCTGACCTGTTGATCGATCAGGTCTTGATACCGCGCATTCCTGAAGCGGTGAGTAGTTTGTAGGCACGGTTCTTTCATTTCTAACAGCTAACGAGCGGGAGCGAGCAATGAACAACTGGATTACTCCGGCAGGATTCAAAACTGGCATCGAAGAAATTGCTCCGAAAGTTTATGCCTACGTCCAAGCCTTCGGCGAGCTGGGCGTGAGCAATGCTGGTTTGCTGGTCGATAAAGACGGCGCGATGGCGGTAGATGCGCTGATGGTGCCGTCCATGACCAAGCGTTTCCTCGAAGCCATCAAGAAAGTGACGAAGAAGCCGGTCAATAAGCTGGTGAACACGCATCATCACATCGACCACAGTGGCGGCAATTTCCTCTTCAAAGAAGCCGAGATCGTCAGTCACGCCTATTGCCGGGACGAAATCGTGCGCACTGGCATGCCAGCTGAGTTCTATCAGAAGCGCATTCCGCGTTTTGCTGGCGAGTTTTCCAAGCTCAAGCTGGCTGCGCCCAAGGTGACATTCGAAGAGCAGATGACCTTTCATCACGCGGGGCGCGACGTCGAGTTACGCCACCTGGGTCCGGCGCACACCTTCGGCGATGCTTTCGTGTACTTGCCGAAAGAGAAAATCCTCTTCGCCGGGGATATCGCCTTTTATTATGTGACGCCGCTGGCCTTCCAGGGACACGTAGGCAACTGGATCAAAGTGGCAGACCGCATTCTCAAGATGGATGTCGAACTCATCGTGCCAGGGCATGGTCCGCTTGGCGGTAAGAAAGAACTGCGCGAGATGCGCACGTATTTAGCGATGATCCGCCGCGAGGCCAAGAAGCGTTTTGATTTAGGCATGACGCCTGACCAAGCCTCGCGTGATATGAAGCTCGGCATATACGCTCGCTGGCGCGAACCGGAGCGGATTCTTCCCAACGTCATGCGTCTCTACCAAGAGTTCAGAAACGAACTCGACCAGCCGCTTGACGCCATCGCGATGTTTGAAGGCATGCGCCAGCTCCGCGCCGAATGGCACGGCCACGACGCTGGTGAACCGGATATGTGCTGTACGTAATGAAGATGTGACAACGAGGTTGCGTGTGACGCCTGGAACCTGGAGCTTTCCCCGCGCTTGGCAAGGCCGGGCGCTGGCGCTCCTCTCTCTACTGATCATCGGTCTCGGTGCCTTGGGCATCCATGCCCTGCATACTGCTCCTGCGCTAGGCTTTCCGTCTGGATCGTGGTTTGCGCTGTCGGACCCGGAAATCCGCCGCGTGGATGATCTCGAACTCAATCCGATACTCGCGCTCTCTCTCCCGGAATTCGCGCATGTTGAGGAGGAATCACGCTGGTGGCGTGCTCAGGAACAGCTCTTTGTTCATCTCAATACTCGGTCCTTGGTCCATGTGACTGTTATCGATGCCAGTGGTCGTCTCCACACCGAGTCGGCACGTGTCGGTGCGCTGCCGTTTTTTGACATCGTGAGAAGGACGTGGCTCATTTACTTTACCGTCGCGGTCTATCTTGGCTCCGCCCTTTCCGTGTTTCGCCGTCATCGTTCGCCCGCCGGCGCGATTCTGACTTTCTTCTTGTGTGCGTGCGCACTGTATTTCGTCAGCGCAGCACCAGTAGTAGCGCGTGCGCCCGTCTTGCCTCCGTTGTTGTTTCAGTTCTTTATCGGAGTCCTTTATGCAGCAGCAGCGAGTCTGACAACGCTCGTACACTTCGCCCTTGTTTTCCCGGCCCCGAAACAGCTTGCATTCCGCCACCGATGGGTTGTCTATGTGCCCTACGTCATTACGGTGACGGTCGTGACACTTTACCTGTCCGGCGCGATGGCCTTTGGGGCGACGTTTCCGGTGTTAATCGCTGGGGTATTTGTCGTTCTCGCTGCTTTTCTCCATTCGCTGCTGCAAGAACGCGATCCTTTCTTGCGACGACAGATTCGCCTGAGCCTGACGGCTCCGGTGCTCGTGAGCCTCTTTTTTATCTGTTGCTACGTCGTGCCCGGCGTCCTGCGGCTGGCACCGATTGATTTTCGTTATGTTGCACTTTGCTTTCTCATTCTGCCCTTCGCCTTGCCTCTGGCTATGGATAACCTTGCGCTGTACGACGCACGGCTTGAAGTGGAACGCGTGGCGCTACAAGAAAAGGAACAGCTCCGTGCCGATCTGCATGATTTGATTCTCAACAATCTTGCGGTCATTTCTCGTTCGTCAGAAGTGGCGCGGTCGCACCTTGGCGGCACTCAGGAGTCCCTTGAGAAAAGGCTGCACGCTATCCAGGGACTCGCGACGACGACGGCTCGTCAAGTGCGTGAATTCCTCCGTGTTTTGGAAGACCAGCAAGGGAGTTGGGAGACGTTATGCAATTCCCTGCGTGCTTGGGGAGGCGAGCTGCTGGAAGATAGCGAGTGCGACTTTGACCTCAATGTCGTCCCTGCGGTGTTCGCTTTACCTCCTCCTTCATTCCATTTGCGCATTTGCCTCGACCGCATCTACAAAGAGGCACTACATAACGTGCTCAAGCACGCCCGCGCTGACCGCGTCTCTGTGTCGTTCTCATGTCGAGGCCACACGGTGATCTGTTGCATCCGCGATAACGGTGTCGGCTTTGACATGAATGCAACGCTTGATGGACACTACGGGCTTGGCAATATCCGCCGGCGGGTGGAAGAAATGGCCGGGAGCGCGGTGGTGGAAAGTCGGGCCGGCGGCGGGACGCTGCTGACCGTTGAGATTCCTGTGGCCTGAAAATACTCCAATTGGAGTATTGCCTGTTGCCGTTGCGATGCGGTAGGTCCCTTAGGAAGGAAGTACGGGATTGCCTATGAATCGTCTCCGTATCGCTCTGGTCGAAGATAATCGTCAGTTTCTCGAAGAAGTTCGTGCCTTGCTTGACGAAACACCGCTGGTCGAAGTGGGCGAGAGCTACACCTCGGGCGAGGCTGCGCTTACTGGCATTGTTCATACGTGCCCGGATATCGCACTCGTCGATCTCGGCTTGCCGGGATTGTCGGGGACGGAGGTGGTGCGTGGTCTGGCTGAGTGTGGCTGTCCGACTCGGTGTATTGTCCTGACCGCTTACGATGATGACGCGCATCTGTTCGCTGCTCTGCAAGCTGGGGCGGTTGGCTATTTGCTCAAAGACGAAGCGTCTTTGCCGGGACTCGTGCGGGCGCTGATGGACGTGCGGGATGGTGGCGCACCTATGTCGTTGGGGATTGCCCGTCGTGTGCTCGATTCTTTCCATAGGCGCTCTCCACGCATGCAGGAGACGCGGCTTGCAGAACTCACCGCCCGCGAGCGTGAGATTTTAGAGTATCGTGTCCAAGGCTTCTCGACCAAGAAAGTCGCCGAGGCCCTGCACATTAGCTATGAAACTGTGCGCCGTCATCAGAAAACTATTTATGAAAAGCTGCATGTGCATTCGATGATTGAGGCCATTGCTACCGTGAAGATTGCGCCTGAGCTGCCGCCTTTGGCGAGGTAAGCGCATTGCTTCCCGAAGTCCGATTTTGGAGAGACTCGTATGGACCACTCTGCATCCACGGCACGGTTCCGTTGCTTTGTTACCTTCCTTCTCCTTTGCCATATGGCGCTTTTCGGGAGCCTGCGACTCGCGTATGGCCAAGTTGCCGACTTGGCTCCAACACCTGACGCCAATAGCGCTGACCCGTATGTCATGCAGCAGGCCGCTGCGTTGAACCACGATCCCGCGCAGATTTTCGCTTTCGTGCGTGACCAGATAGCCTACGAGTCTTATAAAGGCTCGCTGCGCGGTGCGCGCGGGACCTTGTGGAGTAAAGCTGGGAACGCGTTGGATAAAGCCAGCTTAATGATCGCCTTACTACGGGCGTCCAATATCCCAGCCCACTATGTCCACGGCACCTTGGCCGACGCTGACGCGCAAACGTTGATCCAGTCGATGTTTCCCGCGCCGTTGCGAGCTGTGGGCTGTTTGGAACCGGGAACGCTGCTTGCCGATCCGGTCGGCGACTCCGCCTTGCTCGCGGAAACGAAAGAACATTACTGGGTGCAATTCGGAGCCGGGAATACTAATGCCGACTCCAGTTTTCCGGGGGCGACGCTGGGGCAGACCTTCGCTTCTTTACAAGACACGTTCTCAGAAGTCGCCGACAATTTACGGCACAAGGTCGTTGTGCGCCTGCAAGCCGAGTTGGCCGGAAGTTTCACCAGTCAGCTTGGTCTGCCTCCTGATGTGCAGACACCGCTCCATCAGACGTTGAATGCCGTCGAGTTAGTCGGCAAGCCGCTGTCCGTTGGACATTTTGTCAATTCGAGTGTGGTCGGAGCTGTGGTGTTTAGCAGCACCACGCATACATACTCTCCTTATCTCCTCCTTGGGCAGGGCGACACCGATCTGAGTGACGATCCGCTGATCCGGGGCACGGACTACCAGGAGTTCTTCTCGAACTTCGGCGGATTCAGTCAAATTGTCACTGGTGTATTTCTCTATATCGACGTGGTCAGTCCAGACGGGCAGAGCCAAACTTTCGAGCGCGCGTTGATGGACCGTGTTGGATTCGCTGCACGGCAAAATAGCGGAGCCGGGAGTGGCAGTGTCGTGACGCCAGGAGAATCTAGCCTTAGCGAATTGGATCTCGTCACGATTACAGTGCTGCCGGGCGCGTTCTCACCGTTTGCTGTCCAGCCGCAGCTTGATCGCGCTACAGCTAAGCGCGACGCACTCACCGTCTTGCAGCCCCTCGTCGCGAACATTCCCCCGTCCGGTCCGCAAACCGATGCGCAGCGCACGGTGTTGGCGCAAGCCGTGGCCTTAGAGAAGGAATTAGCCCTCACCCTCAACGAAACCAACGGGTCGATGTTTGCCCTCGCCTCGGATCGTCTGCTCGGTCAACTACAAAAGGGGTATCTCACCAAAGCCTATTATGCTTCTCCTCGGCTTGTGCTTTCACAGATGAAGCGCAACGGTTCTTCCTTGCGATCCCTACTCGATTTGCGCAAAAGCGATATGCGCACCTTGCCGTTTCCCGGGCAGGCTGCAAGCGTCGCGTTGTTTTTCGAGGTCATGCGCGGCCTGATGGAAGGTGCGCTAGAGGGCGAGATTGTCAACGCGGTCACTGGCCAACCGACAATAGCCGTTACCGACATCTTCAAGGAAGCTGCCGGAGAGTTTCCAGTCACCGTGCTCGCCCCAGACACCGTACACGATCTCGCTACCCTGCCGCTCTCTGCCGAGGCCAAGGCAAGGATCGCTCTCGCGCTGAACGCTGGGAAATCGGTCGTGACTCCGACCCAGATGGTGCCCATCAATGGATCCCCGACGATTGGCTGGTTGGAAACCGACTGGCGAACCGGGCGCACGACCAGTGTGATGGAAGACGGTGCTCATGGTGCCATCACGGAATACGCCAATATCCTGAGCCTCACGCTAAATAGTCCGCTCAATGCCAGCATGGCGGCGTTCATCGGTACGATGCACGGCTGGACGAGCACGATGATTAGCTTCACCGGTGAATTTATTGCCAACATTGTTACCGGCGGTACGCTCGAAGAGATCATTAAGAAAGCCAAAGAGAAAATTGCCGCAGATATCCTTCCCAAGGCGCTTGATGCGGCAATGGGTATCAAAGTTGGGCCGTTGCAGCTTATGGATGCTGGTAAAAAAGCCTGGGGTTGTTTCCAGGGCACGCTGGATGCGCAAAGCGGGGAGTTTGTTGGTATCGCGAAATGCCTGAAAGACATCGCCAAGACCGTCCTTGGACTCGGAGCGATAGGTTCGGGCGTAACCTCGGAACTTGAAACTGCGTATAAAGGCGGGGTCGTGGTCGGCATGGGGATTGGTCTCATCTGGATCGCGCGGAATTTCCCCGGCGACCCGCCGGTCTATCCTTTCTTGTCCACAGATTTGGCTCCAGGGCCGGCACCGATTGCGCCGGGAACACAACCCGGCGTGTCCGTCCAACTGATTCCCGACGCGCTGTTTACTGTTACTGTTGGCAATGCCCAGTTACCTTCCGTTTTTCTCGCCCAAATCCGCAACACCGGTCCGGCGACTGATACTTTTGCCCTTAATTTCACCGGCATTCCTCCTGGGTTCACGGCGCGTAGCAGTCTGAGCAGTGTCACGATTCCTGCCGGTCATATGGCAGAGGTCGGCATTTGCTTGCAACCCACGGGTGGTGTGCTCGACCCGCCTGACACTGTTGTGCCCTTTGCCCTCGCCGTCGAGAGTACGTCGAACAGTACCGTACAAGCCACCGACAACGATCAAGTGACGACGCCAACGATTCAGGACGTGGTCCTCGCGAGTGCTCCGCAGCAACTGAGTGCAAGCCCCGGTGACACAGTGGAAACGACACTCACGTTAGCAGCTGGCGGTAACATGCCCATGACGGTGGCGCTGCAAGCTGTGACTCCCAGCGGTGTGACCGTACATGGTCTTCCTGCGAGCGTGTCTTTGGCTCCAGGCGAAACACGGGAGATTTTGCTGTCGCTGATTGTTGCTGGCAATGTGGCATTGAATCAGACGCTCGATCTTGTCATCTCTGGCGAGATCATCGGTGCGCCTGAACCCAACGAGCGTACAACCAACATTCTCCTCGACATCCGTTCGCAGGAAGCGGCTGCGGTCGATGCTGCGACCCAGGTGGCTGCCGATAAAGGTAACGTTTCGCTCACCGAAGCGCTTGCTGCTCTGGGCGATGTTTTTGCGCAACTGCAATCCGACCCGGGTAATGCGATGCTCTGCCAACAAGTCCAGTTCCGGTTGGATAATCTCGCGTTAGTCGTCCAAGCCGATCCATTGCTGGCGATCTTTCAGACGCAGTTGCAGGACCTGCAAGCGCTCGCCGCAAGTTGCAACGTTGCGGGAATGGCCCCGCTGATGGCCGCGCTTGCTTCTGATCTTGCGCAGGCCTCGGGAACGACGCTGCAAGGTGTGGTCATTGCCTTGGCACCGAATGCACCAGTGACCGAGCCCGGCGTGACTGTTGGTGCGGACATCCTGGTGAAAAACCATGGCAGCACTCCGGCAACGGTCTCACTCTCGCTCGCAGGTCTCCCAGGGAGCGTGCAAAGCGCGGTTCCTGGTGGGTCGTTTGTGGTGGGTGCCGGGGACATGCAAATCGTGCCCATCAGCCTGACGCCAGCGGACGCTGGGCATTTCCCCTTCCGTGCCATTGCTTCCGTGACCGGCGCGGCCTCGTCGCCTGAAGCCTCGGGGGTGCTGACCGCGATTACAGCGGCAGTGAACGTCATGTCGGTTGTGGGCAGTCCGCCGTTCATCTTGCAAAACGGTACCACGCGCATCCGGGCGACGGTGGCAAACACCGTCAACATTCCGCTCGCCGCGAAGGCGCTGGTCACGATCAAACGCTCGACCGGAGAGGTGCAATATGAAAGCCCGGCTCCCACGCTCATTAGTATTCCAGTCAATAGCTCGACGATCACCTTTGACTTGGATCAAATCATTGCCTCTGGTTGGCCGGAAGATTTTTACTCCGTCGAAGTGCAATTGCTCAACCTCAACGATAATCTGATTCCCGGTGGGCAAGGCACTGGGTCCTTGCCGGTGGCGACGCCGATCAAGGCGAGTGCCTCCGCCGATCCGATGCTGGTGCCACCTGGCACCAGCACTGTCACAAGCGCGATCACCGTTGAGCCTCGGTTTGCTGCCGGCAGTGGTGGTTCCGTCGGCTTAGAGCCAACCGATCCGAGTCAGGATCGGATCAACTGGGCAGCGGCCAGCCGTGGAGCGAGCATCTCGACCAGCGGCCTACTCAACGCGAACGTTCCGGTGAGTAATCTCATCAATGAAGTGCGAAGCGGTACGGAACACTACGTCGGGACCGGACGCAATAATAACGGCTTTTTCCTCCTCGATCTTGGCAATGTCCGATCCATTGATGCGCTGGAATTGCATATCTGGGATGGCGATGCGCGAGTCACACGCTACCGCGTGGAGTCGTCGCTGGATGGGAGCCTGTTTAGTACGTTGGTCGACCGCACGACTGGCGAGTATAGCGGCATTCAGCGTTTGATCTTTCCGCCCACCTCCATGCGCTACATCAAAATTACCGGCACCTTCGATAGTTTCGATGGTAGCTTCTTTTATTTGACCGACGAAATTCTGGCGATTGGCGACGAGGGTGGAGCGAGTCCGGTGCCGACCCAGACCGTAACATTGGATGGAGCCACCCACTCGGCGAACAATAACCCCGCCGTGGGACCAATCGTTGAACTCAATGCTGGCATCTATGAGATCAAGCATGTGAGTGGGGCGGTGTCGTTCCATCCTAACGACAGCGACAATAACGGTAAGACTTGGGGCTTTAAGGTGAATGTGACCCTGCCGCTGGTGCCCAAGGCGTATCAACTAGGTTACGTCCACGACACGCTCAGTCTCTATGCGACGTCGAGTGAAGCCGAGACGGCAGCCTTTGGGAAGTCGTTCAAGCTGTATCTCCCGTTTCATACGAAGGTGTCTTTCTGGATTCATGATGTTGCGCCAAGCGACAATCGCGGCACGGAGGTGGTCGAGATCCGCCAACTGTCTGGGCCGAATGATTCCTTGCCGGTACGGGTGCGCGACGCGATGATCCGCAGCGTGCTGTGGGAACAGTCCGAAGTGGCGGGTTGGCAACAATGGCTCTCGACGGCGGACTACAATTGCTTCGGCTGTCACGTGCAGACGCAAGGATCGTATGGACTAGAGGTGTCGCGCCAGAAACTGCCCGAGTTACCCGTCGATCAGAAACTCATGGATCGGTTCGTTGACGCGTACAATAGTTGGCAGAATACGGATGGATCAACCTCGTCGTTCAACGGGTTCTGGACGACGCAGACCTCTCTGGCCGCTTGGGCCATGTCCCGCTTCACCGGGGCGCAGTTGGACCGTCTGGGTGCGACTCTACTGAGGGCGTTAGACTTTCTGTTGACGAGGCAACAGGTGGATGGTGGGTGGAACGCAGACCATGGCGAGGATCGGTTGTACTTCGATGGGACGCCGAGTGCGACGCATACGGCCGGCAATATCGAGGCGTTGGCCAAGACCCTGTCCTTCATTGAGGGAAAGACCTTTGTCCCCTATTCTTCCCCTTCCGTAGCAGTGATTGGCAATGAACTCACCTTCCCACGGAACTTCGGCGACGCATTCGACTTCACCTTTACCCCGGTCGCGAATGTTACCGGCGTACGTATTTCGATCAGCGATACCTTTGCCGGCAACGGTAACTTTGTCCTGAGCGAACTCGAAGCCTTTGACGGGACAACCCAGCAGATGATCGCGAGCGCGGTGGCAAACTTTGAGCAGGATGGCTATCCAGTGGTGGAGTCCTTCAATGGAATCAAGAATAATAATGCCGACGGCTGGGCATATTTTCCTCGGGATTCACGCACTATTCCTGCGCAAGCGGTGTGGACGTTCGCGAGTCCGACGACGCTTGACCATCTTCGTCTCACGCAGACGTATCCGAATCATCAAATCAAGAAATTGAAAGTGGAGTTTACTACCGATGCGACGCCAAGCCTGACCAGCAATTTTACTCCTGTTGATGAACTTCAGGTCGTCCTTTTCACTGCGGATCGCATGCCTTTGTATCGCGCGGCGTTGCAGAACGCCGCTGGCGCGCTCTCCGCTGCATCGTGGGCTTACACCCGCAATATCAGGACGGCAGCACAGACCATCATCGGTCTGCATGCTGCCTTGCCATTCTTGACTGGCTCTGCGGCAACGGCGGCGCAGAGCCGCATCGCAGAGGCTGAGGCGTTTCTCCGGGTCGCGCAAAATGCTGACGGCAGTTGGAACGATGTCCCAGCGGACGGGAATCGATCACGCGCATTGCCGACTGCACAGGCGCTGGAGGCGTTGCTGCTGACGGCGCAAAACAGCGTCGATCCAGCGGTGATCGCCGGGGCGGAATTTTTGTTGGTCACACAATTAAGCGAAGGCTCGTGGCAACAGCCGCCGGGGCTTGCACGGCGCTTGGCCTCGACGACGTGGGTTGAGATTGCCCTGCCCACGATCTTCGAGAACCTCTCTTCATTGACTGTTGGCATTGACCACCGCGTACCTACTGGCACACAGGTGCTCCCGGTCAATA
The DNA here is from genome assembly GCA_005804965.1 of Pseudomonadota bacterium. Lineage (GTDB taxonomy): Bacteria > Desulfobacterota > Binatia > Bin18 > Bin18 > SYOC01. The sequence continues at coordinate 20,728 of SYOC01000095.1, read as the reverse complement.
ACTCTTTTTCTCCCGCGCTGAGTTCGCAACAAAATAGTGGCGGGCAGACCACGTTCCACTGGGATGCTCTCGTAGGCAGTGCGGGCCAGACGTTTAGCTTCGCGGCGCAACTCCAAGGGATGCAGCCCGGTGAAGTGCGGCGGATCAGTAACGGCACGACGGTCAATTTTTCGAGCGTGGCTGGGAATGGTATGGTCGAGTTGCCGGAGCTGTTTGTCAGTGCTCGGCATATTTTGGCTATCGATCCAGCGAAACGCACTCTGCAAGCCGGAGAGAGTGCAACCTTCACTGTCACGCTGGAAAACCTTCTCGGTGCGACCGAGACGTTTACGCTGACCGTGGACGGTGTCCCGGCAGGCGATGTGGTCTTCCCAAGCACGGTGACGTTGGGTGCTGGGGAGATACGCATGCTCACCTTGGTGATTGACACGCCACTCGACAGCCTTACTGGAGAAGTGGGCTTCACTGTCAGGGCGCAATCACTCTCGGGTGTCGCAGATGCCGTCGGTGGGGTGCTCGACATTGCCAGCATTCCAGCCGGCAGCGGCGATCCTGTGACGCTGGGAGCGTTAGCCGTTGATGTTACGTTGGTGCCGCCACAAAATACCGCAGGGCAGGGCACGCCAGCTGTGTACGCTGTCCGGATCACGAACGTCGGCGATGCTACCGACACCTATGCGTTGTCGGGGACATTCCCGGCTGGCTTCGCGGGGGCATTCGCGAGCCAAACCGTGACTGTGCCGCCTGGGTTAGGCAACTTTCGCGATGTTGAGTTGCGTATCACCCCACCGCCAGGGACAACTCCCGGGAGTTATCCTTTCTCGGTCGATCTTGTGTCTACGCAAGGCGACAACGTGCAGGACGATGCCGCTGGCATGGTCAATGTTGTGAGCCAGGGAGTCCAGGTTGATCTGACGCCTTCGTCCGGTGGTCCCGGCAACCTGTTCCAGATGACTGTGACCAATACTGGTCAGAGCCAAGATACGTTCGATTTGGCGCTGGCTGGTCCGGTCGGCGTGGTGTCTACGCTTGAGGCAAGCTCCGTGACTTTGGCCCCAGGAGCCTCGCAAACGGTTAATATCACAGTGGGCGCGATCAACGTTGCTTTCCCCGGCAATTTGCTCCTGATCGGGACAGCAACCTCGCAGGCGAACTCGAGTGTTCAGGATAGCGACACCGCTCAGGTCGTGATTGTCAGTACGCAGAACATGGTCGCCGAGTTTAACCCCGAGACCGCGATGTTACCGACCCCTGGCGCAAGCACGTTCCTCTTGCTGGTCCATAACCTAGGCAACCAAGAAGATGCCTACACAGCTGAAATCACAGGGACAACTGGTCCGATCACTGCGGCGCTAGACGGTCTCAATGGCCAACCGACGCAAAAGATTGATACCTTCCGGCTGCCGGGAGTTGCGACTGGAGCACTGGTATTGAAGACCGTGCTCACGGCAGATGGGCGCGGAGACGTGCAGGTGAAAGTGACCTCGCTGACCAATGGTGCGATTACTGACATTTCCATTGCCGTCGCGCAAACATCTGATGGCACAGCGGCGTTGGACAATTTTATGTGTTATCGCACGCGCTCTAGTCGCGGGGACATCTGCGCTGAAGACGCTCCTATGAATGCTGGCGGGACATGTGAGTTGGAGGCTGATTGTGGTGGGATTGATGAAGGCGATGACGACAGCGAAGAGACCGATTACTGCGTACCGCAACGGTTCCCGCGCGGGTTGCGGATCTCTGTCGTGGATCGTTTCTCGCCGACCGAGGAACGCATTTTCGATCTGCGTAAGCCGGTGAATGTGTGTAATCCGGCGGAAGTCGATGACGATACGATAAACGACCCTGATACGCATCTGCGGGCTTTCCAGATTCGCCTGACCAAAGGTAAGTGTGCCGTAGATGCACCACAGAACGCCGGGCAAGGGTGTCGAAAGGAAGAGGACTGCGGCGGGATACGCAAAGTGACCAATCTTTGCGCGACGCAGCCGAAGCCGCCTAAGCAGTCTCGGCTCAAGATCACCAATGTGTTGCAGGATGACCAGCAACCGCTCACAGTGGATGCAATCAAGATTGATCGTGTCCTGGTGCCCACAGCAAAAGACCTGACCGAGCCGATAGGGCAGCCGGGTGCGAACAACGTGGATCGCTACGAATGCGCACGAGTGCGCGTGACGCCGAAGACACGGAAGTTCCCCAAGAACCTCTTCGTGTCGGTGGTGGATCAGTTCGAGCAGCCTCGCGTGTATGAAGTTAAACGACCCACACGCCTGTGTACGCCAGTTGATCTCAACGAGCAGGGTGTGAAAAACTCAACTCAGGACCTCATGTGCTACCAAGTACGTCAGGTAAGGGGGCTATGCACAGCCGAGGCTCCGGCGAATGCTGGCGGGGTCTGTAAGAAAGAGTCAGACTGTGGCGGGCGTCGGAGAGAAACGAACTTCTGTGCCCTCCAACCCAAGCATCAGCAAGTGAAAGAGATTCATGTGAACACTGAGTTCCTGCCTGAATTGGTGGATACGACGAGGAACGAGGATCTTTGCTTACCATCGCAGACAACGGCGGTGCGGTAGTGATTCTTGGATATATGGCGGATGAGCAGTCGCCCATCCGCCGTGCGTTAGGCTATTGTCGTGAAGGTTTCGTTTGCTCCAAGAGTTCGACGTCGCCTTGATCTTTAGGGCGATTCGCAGCGCGTTTGTTTTTGATCAAATGCTCTCGGCTAAGAAAAGCGACATCCACTCCTGAGAGATTGCCGTACTCGCGACTCTGCCACGCTTCTTCGAATGTCACTCCACTGATTCCAGTGAGCAAATCGATACGGTTCGGGGCCTGTCCAAGTTGGATCACATAGTCTGCTTGGAGGAAGTCGGTTCGCTCAATGCCAATGCCTCCGAATCCGAAGGCCGCAATGACCGCCATGAGCCGGTCAGCATTTTGCGGATCACGCGCCACAAAAATGTCGAGGTCTCCCGTGTAGCGCGGGCGTCCATGAAAGGCGAGCGCCCAGGCTCCGACGATGAGAAATTCAACATTCTTCGTGCTCAGCAAGTGGATGAATTCGCGCAGATCGTTCGATAACTGCTTCATCTGGGTGCTCTGGAGTGATTAATTCGAGAAGCATTTGCAGCTTCTCGTTGCCAGAAAGATTGCGATAGGCTTCGTATTCAGCCTCTTCCGCTTCTGCAAAAGAGCGAAACTTGCGCACGATTTTTTGCATGCTACAAATCCTCCACCAACGCCGTGCTCAGGTAGCGCTCGGCTGAGCTGGCCATAATCACGACAATCATTTTGCCTTTATTCTCGGGCCGGGCGGCGACTTGCAGTGCTGCCCACGTCGTGGCACCGCTGCTGATGCCAGCGGGAATCCCTTCTTCACGGGCGAGGCGGCGTGCGGTCGTTAAGGCATCTTCGTCTCGGACCCGCATGATTTCGTCGATCATCTTGGTGTTTAAGATTTGCGGGACGAATCCTGCGCCGATCCCCTGGATTTGATGAGCCCCGGGAGTACCGCCAGAGAGCACCGGCGAGCGCTCAGGTTCAACCGCGATCGCGCGAAAGCTCGGCTTGCGCTGTTTGATGACTTCCGCCACACCGGTGATGGTGCCGCCGGTGCCGATACCGGTGACAAAGATATCGACCGCGCCGTCGGTGTCGTCCCAAATTTCGAGGGCAGTCGTGCGCCTGTGTACGTCGGGGTTAGCTGGGTTCTCGAACTGCTGCGGGATAAAGGCGCGCGGAAAGCTCTTTGCTAGTTCCTCTGCTTTGCGAATAGCGCCGGGCATGCCTTCCTGGGCTGGCGTCAGCACCAGTTCCGCGCCCAAGAGCAGGAGCAGGTTACGTCGCTCGATGCTCATTGAATCCGGCATGGTCAGAATGATGCGATAGCCGCGCGCCGCTGCGACGAAGGCAAGGGCAATTCCGGTGTTGCCGCTCGTAGGTTCGATGATGACCGTGTCCGGGGTCAATTTTCCCGCCCGCTCTGCGGCGGTAATCATGTTGTTGCCGATACGGTCTTTGACACTGCCGAGCGGGTTGAAGAACTCCAGTTTCGCATAGACCTCGGCGTGCAAGCCCTGGGTGAGACGGTTGAGACGGACCAATGGCGTGTGGCCAATCGTTTCGGTGATGTCTTTGAATAGACGTGACATGATAATCCTTGTGTGGAGAAGTTGAAGCTTCAGGAATTCGTTATTTCTGATGGCGCTCCTGATACTTGACGAGGACCACTGCTACTGACGCAAGGACGACGAGTACTAAGCCGGTGATGGAGAGCCAAGTCATAGGTTACTCCCTCGATTGTCCTCTGTTATACGTGGTCGCCGTCCATGTTGACAAGAGAGCAGGGGAGGCCAATGGTAAGCAGCCAAAGGAGGATGGTTATGGCCGATCTCGAAAAATATCAAGCTCGGCGAGACGATCTCAAGCGACGCTACGTCTCGGAAGAACGATCTGAAGCTCAGCCCGTTGTCACGGGTGGCGTTGATCATCTCGCGCTGATCTGTTCCGATTTGGAAGCGACTATCCGCTTTTATACCGAAGTGCTGGGCATGCGGTTGACCAAGGTGATGACCAATCGTGATGAGCCAACTTCGACGCATATCTTTCTCGATATGGGTGGCGGCAATCAGCTTGCCTTCTTCGATTTTCCCTTGAAAGGCCCGGATCGCACGGTGCGTGGCGTTGGTAGCATGCACCACGTCGCTCTCAAAGCCACACCCGAAAAATTTCGCACGGTTATCGCTACACTCAAGGAGAAGCAGGTGCAGCACTCCCTGCACGGGACGGAAGAGAAAGGCTCTGTGTATGTGCGCGACCCAGACGATATTCTCGTCGAAGTGACGACGGGGTATTAGCAACGCCTCCTGGGCACCACATCTTCCGCTCCCAGAGCAGAATGTGTAGAACGAAGAACCGAGGGGTCAGCACCCATGCGAAGAATCTTCTCTATTGTCGTGATCCTGTTGTGCTGGGCGATGCCGGGGCGCAACCGCAATCCGCTCCGTCTTCGGCAAATGAACGGGAGGTAAGAGAACGGCTGATCCGTTTGGAAGAAGGTCAGAAGGCTCTGTCGCAGCGTATCGAAGATGTGAACGCCAACCTCAGCAAGCGCATTGAGGACGTGAACGCCAACCTCAGTACGCAGATCGCCGATCTGCGATCAGATATGAACAGTCGCCTGAGTGATATGAACAGTCGCCTGAGTGATCTCACGGCCCTGTTGCATATTATTATCAGCACTTTGGTCGCGCTGGTGTTAGCCATTGCCGGGGCCGGCTTGGTGATGTGGCGGAAGATTCTCACCGTTGATGCCGCTGTGCAAACGAAGATTGGGATAGATCAATTCGTCAAAGATCAGGTGCTGCACCTGGAACAAGAGGTCGGATTCGTGAAAGGGAAACTACGGGAGCTGAACGAAGCGTTGAACCAACGGTAGCCGCCATCCCTCAACCGCTCAATTGCAGCAGCAGTTCTCCCTTCAGCCGATACAGTTCTGCTTCATAGAGTCGCCCACCGGTTCTTTCCATCACCTCTAAGGCTTCACTGAGAGCGGTGAGTCCCTCGTCGGGTTTCCCTGCCTGTGCGCAGGCTTCGGAAAGCATCATCAGCAAACGCGGACGATTGAGTTCCACCCCTACCGTGCGCATCGTCATCAGGCCACGGTGGATGCTTTCGATGCCTTCTGCGACCTCTCCTTGCTGCGCCAAGGCCCAGCCGCGATTAATGGTCCCCGGCGCTAACCATCCGGAAAATCCATGCTGACGTGCAAGGGCGATTAATGCTTCGGCTTGTTCACGAACCGTCTGTACCTCGCGAAGATTTTGCTGGAGAGCCGCCGAGAGTGACAAACTCACGGCTTGGCTGCCGGGATGTTTCACCTCCTGCGCAAGCTGCAGCGCCTCCTGTATTCTTTGCCGGGCACGGTCTGGATAGCCGAGATTCCAGAGTGCTACTGCTGCAAAGCTCAAGCAGCCTACGCCGGGATCGTTCTCGTACAGGAGGGCGAGGGAACGGTGTTGCTCGATGTCATACAAGGCGCTGCCTTGGGCGAAGTGTTCGTGGGCGGCAGCGACTTCGCCTTGGAAGTAGAGCGTATTTCCCAGTGCGCGATGGGCCTCTACGAGCAGCGCTGGATCGTTGAGCTGTTGGGCTACCGCCAACAATTGTTCGGCAATGTCGCGCGCCGTGTGGAACTGTGCTCGCCCATTGTAATGCGTGCGTAGTCCCCACAAGACGGAACACAGATGCCTGGGTTCGTCCACCTGCTGGCAGAGTTCTCGTGCCCGAAGATAGGCGTGTTCCACCTCCGGAGCAGCAAACCCTTTGGTGGCCATCAGGGCCGTGCCCAGCGTCAGTTGCAAAGACAGTTCGCGCCGCATGTGTTCGGGCGTGGCTGGGAGTGAGGCGAGCAGCTCGTTGCCTTTGCTGAGATGGAGGATCGCCTCGTGATGGGCGTTCCGTCGCAAGGCATTCTTGCCGGCCTCTTCAAGATGGTACACAGCGCGGGAGTACTCGTGCCCCCGCTCGAAGTGCATTGCCAGTGCGGTGGCAATCTCATGCGCCCGATCACCGTAGGCGGCTTCGTGCCGTTCGCCCATACGGCGATGTATCTCCACTCGTCGTCCTGCTGGTGTCCGTTCGTACAAGACCTCTTGATACAGGCTGTGCGGGAAGCCGTACCGAGTCGCGACCGTCCCGTCGGGCCAGGCTTCGCTCCCTCGGGGTTGCAAGAATTGTCCTTGCCGCACCAAGGTGGCACAGTGTTCTTCAATCTCCGTGTTTGACCCAGCAACGCCAGCCGCGACCAGTGCGACTGGGAACTCCACTCCGGCGACACTGGCCGCTTCGAGCAGGCGTTGGTCCGCAGGGGTAAGTCGGTCAATCTGGAGTTCGAGAAACTGTCGGAGCAACGACGGCAGTGTTGAGGAGACGGCTTCTGTGGCTCTCTTCAGATCCCAACCCCCGTTGCGCCGTATCATTGCGCCTTGTGCAAGCAGACCATCTATCACCGTGCTGATGAACAGTGGATTGCCTTCGGTACGCTGGTGGAGCAGCCGCGCAAGCTGTTGCCGGGGCGACTGGTTGGTTGTCTCGGCAGGAAACCGCTTGGTGAGATACTCCACGATATGTTCTTCATTCAGAGACTCAACGGCGAGTTCGTGACAGTGCCCGTGCAGTTGCAATTCTTGGTGTACTTCACGCAGTCGATGGTCATGAGAGAGGACATCGTTAGGGTGATACGTGCCAATAATCATGAGCCGCGCCAGTTCTGGCCGGCGTGCCAGCGCGGTGAGCAGGGTCAGAGTCGCTTGGTCGCTCCAATGCAAGTCTTCCAGCCACAGGATGAGGGGCTGTTCGCTGGTCAGTATTTCCAGAGCCTGCGCCAACTCGCGCAACATGCGGTCCGGTTTTACTCCCGCGAGTTGTTGGAGAAGATCTTCGCGCTCAGCCGGAGTGATGAGAGAAGAGAGATGTACCAGCCAGGTCGGTGCGTAGCGCGAGAGCAGCGGGCGCAGGGCGTCGTTGTCCAGCTCGCGTCCCAAGCGTTCAAGCGCTTCCAAGATGGGAAGATAGGCTTCACCCGTGCCGTACTGTTCCACACATTGTCCCCACGCGACCTCTGCTCCCTTGGTTTCAGCGAGGAAGGTTTCCACCAATGTGGTCTTGCCAATGCCTGGCTCTCCGGTGACGAAGACCATCTGGCGTTGGCCATTCTGTGCGTTGGTGAACCACTCATGGAGTTGAGCCATCGCCGCTGTGCGCCCCACGACGACAGCGTGGTGAGTGGTGAGTGCTGCGTGTTGCGTGGGCAAGCGCGATCTTCTCGCTGCGAACTGCTGAGTGTTGCGCTCCTCATTGTTTTTACTGGCTGCTTCTTGATGACTGACTATTTTTCCGATGAACCGATACCCTCGGACTGGTTGCGTCTCGATAAATTGCGGTCGCTTCGCGTCATCGCCAAGTGCCCGTCGTAATTCACGGATGCACGCACGTGGTGCCCCTTCATCGACCTGAACGTCCGGCCAGAGTGCGGTGAGGAGTTCGTGATGGGAGACGAGTTTGCCTGACCGTTCGATCAAGTAGCAGAGCATGGCGAAGGTTTTGGGTCTGAGTGGGATAGCGTCCGAGTCACGCCACAAACGCTGATTACTCGGGTCTAGGCGGAAGGGAGGGAAAAACACCTGCGCTGCCATCATCGCTACCTCGGGGTCATCGCGAGCAAGATTGCACCCACCTTACACGAAAATTTCACAACTTTTCTATGGTACGCAAATCCCGAGTTCCTTATCCTCTTCTCATTTCAGAAAGGAAAAGGAAAACTTATGAACGTTTCCCGCAAACCGTGGAGAACTGGTGTCCTTGCCCGCAAATTCGCGTCTCTTTTCACGCTGACGGCGCTGCTTGCACTGCCGACTCTCGCCGTGGGTGGGGGTGGGGGATTGTCTACCGTGACCTTAGAAGCGACGGATGGGGCGGCGTCAGAGGCGGGGGGCAATACCGGGACGTTCACCTTCACCCGTAGCGGGGGCGATCAAACGGCGGACCTGTTCGTGTACTTCACGATCGGGGGGAGTGCGAGCAACAGTGGCGACTATCAGGGGATCAGCACCTTTGTGACGATTCCGGCCACCATGAGCAGCACGACTCTGACGATCACGCCGATTATGGACAACCTGACGGAGGGCGACGAGACGGTGGAGTTGACGCTGGACACCAATGCCGCCTACACGATTGGCTCGCCCAGCACCGATACCGTCACCATTACTGACGACCCCGCGATTGTGACCTTAGAAGCGACGGATGGGGCGGCGTCAGAGGCAGGGGTAGATACCGGCACGTTCACGTTCACCCGTAGCGGGGGCGATCAAACGGCAGACCTGTTCGTGTACTTCACGATCGGGGGGAGTGCGAGCAACAGTGGCGACTATCAGGGGATCAGCACCTTTGTGACGATTCCGGCCAACATGAGTAGCACGACTCTGACGATCACACCTATGGTGGACAACCTGACGGAGGGTGACGAGACGGTGGAGTTGACGCTGGACACCAATGCCGCCTACACGATTGGCTCACCCAGCACCGATACCGTCACCATTACTGACCCTGGCACCCCGCTTGGACCGTTCATGTGCTATCAAACCAAAGCGACCAAAGGAAATCTCTGCTCAGAAGGGTCGCCTAATCCTGGGGCGAGTTGTGACGATGAGGACGACTGCGGCGGAACGCCTGAGGTCACGGACTTCTGCGTGCCCAATAAGTTCCCCAAGGGCTTGCAAGCAACGCTGACGGATCGAACCGATCTGGCCGCGAGCAGCCTCCTCGTGGATGTGAAAAAGCCGGTCGCGCTCTGCAACCCAGCCACCGCTGGGGCTGAGGTGAACCTCGACGGCGACACGCATCTGGAAGCCTATCAAACCAAATTGACGAGGACCGAACCCAGTCAGGTAAAACCAGTGGCGAAGAACTTGAGCATCACCAACCAACTTCACCCGGGAGGCGAATTGGTCGTCGATACCGTGCGGCCAGATCTCTACCAACTCCTGGTGCCGACAGCCAAGAGCGAAGCCGGTCCGGTCCCTGCACCGGATTCTGCACAACACAACGTGGATCACTACAATTGCCACGCGGTGAAAATGAGTGAAGAGGCCGGAAGATTTCCCCGAGGTTTACAGATGCAGGTGGTCGATCAGTTCAACCAACCGACACTGTACGACATTAAGAAACCAACGCGGTTGTGTGCCCCTGTGGATAAAAACGGAGAAGACCCGGGAGCAGAGATGCATACCGACCACTTGATGTGTTACCAAGCCAAAGCGGCACGGGGACAAGCCAAGCATCAGAAAGTCTTGGAATTGTTCGTGAACAACCAATTCGGAGCAAGCCAAGTCGATACCCTCAAAGAGTACGAACTCTGTTTGCCCTCGACCAAGACGTTGCCTGTGGCCTCTGTTGGCGGAGAAGAGTAACCCTCCCCCCTCACCCTTGCCCTCTCCCCAGCGGGGAGAGGGCAGCAGACGCGTAGCGGCTGCGGGTGAGGGGAGTTAAATGATGCCTTTGGGTCAAGCTCATTTGAAATCTGTTCTAATGCAGCGTCTGCCCGCGAGTTGGGTCTTTGATGAACATGCCCAGTTGTAAAGAGCGCAGCACTTCCTCCCAGACGGGACCCACGCGGTCGGCGTCTTCTGGCCAGAAATCCATGGTGATACAAGGCTGGAGATTCGCGCCTCTAGCCAAACAAAGCCGCGAACGCGCCTCTCTTTTTTCTGCCGGGTCCATGAACATCATTTCCAGCCATGCGAGTTCGAGATTGGGGCGCTGCACGTTGTGGACCTCTCCGACATGAACGGGGTTGCGTGGATCTTCCTTCACCAGATGATGGAGCAGGGCGGACAGCGGGAGCTGACTCCAATCAATCCCAGGGGGAAGGCGGAGATAGGACATCTCCAACCGGCAATCATCGTCGGGCGGTGGACGATCATGGAATTGGAAGGAGCTTGGCTGAGGATCGAGAATCCAGTCCTGCGGGATATCAAAGCGCACGGCTCCGCGATTCGCGACAAAAATGCGATACCCAGGTTTTGCCCGCCAGCCATGATCGTCTTTCAGCCTGAGAGTTTGCTTTTTCCACTTGCTCATATTGTCAGCCCTGTGCCCTGCCGAATGATGGTTGAGCTTCGTTGGTTAAGACCACGGTCTTGATTCCTACGCATTGCTCTCCCTCTCTACGTTGATTCACTTCCTGACGCAACTGTGCGGAGGTCAGACTTCCTCTCAAGGAATCGGCCTCGCCTACTGCTGTTGCGCCTGTCTCACCTTTATGCTCATTTCTCCCAGAGACTGTCATGCAAGGAGGGAATCGCGATGAGAAGAGCAACTATCGGTTTGCTGTTGGCGGCAATCGTTTCGAGTGTAGCCGTACCGTGGGCAGTGCAGGCGACGGATTTGGCCTACAGCACCCCAACGTCGGCTCCTGATGGACATGCGGTGTGTAGCTTCGAAGGCAGTGTGGCGAATCCACAGTTAGGCAACGCTCTTGATGTGACGCTCGCGCCTTCTTATGGGTGAAGGCTTTCTTACCGTTACGCTTGCCAATGGGAGCAGCAATTCTGCCGCCGCCGGTACGCAAGCCGGATGCGACATCTTTCCTGACAGCCCTAGTCTGTTGTCTCTGCCGCTTCCCACCGGCATCGGAACCGTCGACTTTTTTGGCGTGCTCGATATTCATGCGCATCTAGGCTCGGATTGCGGAGCTGCCGGTCTGGGGACTGGGACGATGAGCGCAGTAGTGAATGGTGCGCCAGGGAACGCCCCGCGCCTGAAGAATCTGAAGTGCAGCGGCGATCCGACCGAGGCCAACCTTCAGCTCTCTGTTGATGCGCCAGGAGAAGGCGCGACCGGTGAACTTTTCCCAATCGCTGTACAGGTCCGTAACCACGGTGTTGGTGCTGCTGCTGGTGTTCGGCTCAAAGCGAGGTTGCCACGTACGGCATTCCTCCAGGCTATAAAATCGACCCAGGGAACGTGCTCGAATGACGGAGATTGTGACCTTGGTGATATTCCTGCGGACGAAGATGCCATGGTGTACTTCGATGTGATTCCGCTCAAGAAGGGGAATTTGCTCACGCAGTTTCAGGTCCTTGCTGAGAACGGTGGCGATGTGTTCGACGACAAGGTGAAAAACAAGACTCCGATCATGAAGGGGGGCAGCGCCATCTTGAACGTGACTGTGAAGTGCAAAGGTGCGGGTGGGACGGTCACGATCAATCCCAACGGCAGTGGCGGCATGACGACGTGCACTTGTCCTGATCCGCTAGATGCGACGCGCACCACCGTTCAGTGCATTGAGATTTACGATGCCATGACTACTGTGACACTGACTGAGGCCCCAACGTTAGGGCAGTTCAGTGGCTGGACCGGAGACTGCACGGGAAACCAAGCAACCTGCCAAGCGACGCTCGACCCTGCTGCCGCGAACCCGGATAAGAGCGTCAAGGCAAAGTTTAAGCCGTAGTGACCGCGACCTCGCGTTCCAGAGGGAGCGGTGCCTGCGTTTTGGAACGCATTTTTCCGCTTACTGGCTACACAAATCGCCAGCGACCTTTCCGCCGCCATCCTCCGGCATTCCGCCAATGGCTTTCCCGGCGAGCTGCGCATTCACAAAGGCAACTCGCCGATTCTGCGCTTTTCCGACCGGCGTGGCCTCGTCTGCAATCGGCTTGCTGCTGCCAAAGCCTGTGGGCAAAAGGCGTTTGCAGTCGATACCTTGCTTCACTAACCAACGTCCGACTGACAGTGCCCGTTTTTCTGTGAGATCCTGCGCCGTGGCTGGATTCCCACTTGCGTCGCTATGCACTTCAATCCGCATGCGAGTGATGTAGCGTTTGGCCTGTAGGTAGGCTTGGGCGTGTTCCAACGCCGCAGTGTCGGTTTCGTCAAGCTGGTCGGAGCCAGTCTGGAAGACAACGGCAGTTGGAAGCTTGAGTTCATTCCCGTCGAGCTGAAACGAGCGGGTGGTGTCCTGAGTATCACCTTCGGCGGCTTGGGTAATGAGCAGACCGGGCTGGAAGCCTGCCAAGAGAAGAACGCCCACGGCGAAACGGATAATTTTCTTCATGGCGATCCCGTGGCTCAATTATCCGCAAACTTGACTTTTTCGACGACGCCACCGGTGGCTGTCAGGACTTCGATGCCGGGATTGGCTGGTGTAATCGTGCTTTGCACAACCTTCCCTCCGCGGATGGCAGCGTTGTCGTGGGCAAAGAGACGGATGCCGACACCGGACGGAGTGTCAGTGACAGTGTTGCGTTGCAACGTCGGGCTTTTGAGCGTGGTGTTCTGAAGAGATTCTAAGAGAATGCCCACAGACGCCGCATGTGTCACCGTGTTGAGCAAAAGACGGTTGTTCGTTAACGAGGGATCGCTGCTGTTCTGGGCACGAAGAATGATGCCAATATCGCCGCCGTCAATGTCATTTCGTTGAATCCGACAGTTGCGACAGTTGGTAAACGCAATGGCAGTTCCGGCCGCGCTATTGGTAGTGAAAAGGCTGCGGCGGACGCGGAAATAGGTGTGCGTAAATGTCCCGACTGGGCTGGTTTCATCTCCAGCAATGACACCGTTGGCATTATTGTGGAAAGCGGCATCTTGAATAAGCACGTGATAGGTCGGGCCTTGGACGGCTTTGATGGCAGCGTCGAGATAGTTCTCGATAGCAATGTTTTGGATGGTGACGGTTTCCACATCGCTGGCAATGGAGATGCCAACGTGACGGGTGCTTTCGCCGTCGAGAATGGCATCAATGGTGTTTCCCTGTCCACGGAGACCTGAGATCAAGAGATGGCTGGTGGTGACAAGCACCTCCTCTGCGTAGGTTCCAGGGCAGATGAGAATCGTGTCGCGCTCCTGCGCCATAGCGAGGGCAGCGCTCAAGGTTGTGGCCGTCGGCTTGGCGGCAGTGCCATCGCAATCCTCACGAGTAAACGGAGAACTCAGATTGATTGCGTTGTCGGCATCGACCGTGATGGTTTTGGCAAGAGCGGACTGGGAGGAGAAGCAACAGAGACTGAACAGACTCAGCGCGAAAAGGCGCAAATGGCGAGACATTGACGTGAGGTTCCCTTTGCAACTGCAAAAATTTCCTTGCAGCCATAGTGGCGACAAGGTGCAGGAATTATAGCAGGGGTTTAGTGCGGGGCTAGCCTAGTGAGGGAAAAGACTGCCGGCGGGCGTCGCAAGTCGCAACGTCCGCCGAGGGCGCCGTTAGAGCAGCTAAATGCCGCCGCCGTTGCGATTGAGTTCAGCTTCAAATTCGCGCACGAAGCGCCCGCTTTCAATCGTGCAGTGCATGCCGCATTCTTTATCGACGCCAATTTCCCACCACCAGCGCCCAGCACGTGGATCTTCTCCCGGTGCTGTCGGGCGCGTGCAGGGGGCACAGCCGATGCTGGTGTAGCCTTGATCGTAGTACGAGTGATACGGCACGTCGTGTTCGCGAATGTAATCCCACACTTGCTGCTCGGTCCAGTTGGCCAGAGGGTTGACCTTAATCAATCCACCATGCTCTTGATCAATCTCGATCTTCTGGACAGTGGCGCGCGTGGAGGATTGCTCGCGTCGTAAGCCTGTGACCCAGGCATCAAGGGTTGATAAGACGCGCTTGAGCGGCTGGACTTTCCGAGCTTGGCAGCACAGCAAGCGGAGTTGCGAATCGCGATAGAAAAGATTCACGCCATGCTGACGCACGAGGTTTTCTACTTGCATTGTTTCAGGGAAGTAGGTTTCGATGGCGATGTCGTACTTCTCGCGTACTTGATCGAGCAACGCGTAGGTTTCCTGTGGCAGACGCCCGGTGTCGATGGTGAAAACCCGTATCGAAGGGTCTATGCGCCATGCCATGTCGAGAATTGCCATGCCATCGGCTTGAAAGCTCGTGCAAATGGCGGCCTGCGAGCCGAACCGTTCCACCATCCAACGTAGGACATCCTGGGGCGGGCGATCTTCGTATTCCAGAGCAAGTTTCCCAATGTCGCGTTCGTTCACGTCGATATGTGCTCTCATAAGGGCCTTTCCATTCTATAGGCTAGTCAGCGTTCCCGGGTCGGTTTAGACGGCGCACTCACCTTCTCCGCGCTCAAGTTTATAGAGACCTGGGCGATTCCAATCAATGAACTCGTGCTTATGCTCGTCGTCGAATTTGACAGGAACCGAAAGATCTTTGATGGCGGCCTCGAAGGCTTCAACGCCAACACGGTCGAGACAGGCGTTAAAGTCTTCTCCCTCCTGACGGCGCTCCTGATACAGACGGATAAACCGCTCGACGGCATCGGGAATACGCTTGGCCGGGACCCGGACATCTAAGCGTTCGGCAATGCGTGGCTGGCCATCGTCGTAGTTACCGCCCAACATGACGATGTAGCCTGGCACTTGGTGGCCGTCGAATTTCATGGCTGCGCCGTAGAAACCAATGTTGGCGATGTGGTGACGGCTGCAACCATTCGGACATCCACTCATTTTGATGTGGATTTTCTTTGTGAGTGGATCTTCGATCTGAAGTTGTTCCACGCGCTCTTGTACGGCACGAGCTAAGCCCATGGAGTTGGTGATGGCAAGCTTGCAGCTATCGGTCCCCGGGCAACTCACGACGTCGGTGATTTGGCGTGCGCCAGCATCGCCAAGGCCCAGCTCCTTCAGGCGTCGCCATACGTCGTACAGACTTTCTTGCCGCACCCAGCGCAGCAAGAGATTCTGTTCATCCGTGGTGCGGGCGTTACCACCACTGAAGTCGCGCATGATTTGCGCAAGCCCACGGAATTGGTCAGGGCTTAAATCTCCACGAGTCACTTTGACCTCGGCGGTGGAAAATCCGGGTTGGCGTTGCGGATGGACGTTGGCTGCGACCCAAGCACTAAATTCCCGTTGGTCGCCGTTGGGGCTTCCTGGATTGGTGGGCTGGGCTGGTGCGCGTTCTTCTTCGTTATCAATGAACTTCAGGGGTTCAGGATCGAAATTACGTTCGTTGACCCATTCGCCGCGCATTTCCTCGTCCACTCTCTGGCGAAAGGCGTCGATGCCGATGCGATCAATAAGAAACTTGATGCGTGCTCGGGCGCGATTGACTCGTAGCTCGGCAGCGCGATTGAAGATGCGCAGTACGGCTTCTGTAACTTTGAGGTATTCGTTCAAGGGCACGAAGTCGTACAGGAGATAACTGATACGCGGGAGGATAGCGGTACCGCCGCCAGTGGTAATGCGAAACCCTTTCTGGCCGTCTTTGAGGCAAGGGAAAAGGCCCAGATCGTGAATACCAGTGACGGCGACGTCTTGCTCTGTGCTAGTGAACGCGACTTTGAATTTGCGGGGGAGGAGCTGGGTCAGGTCGTTACGCACGAAATAACGCACGAACGCGCCAACGTAGGGAGTCGGGTCGAAGGGTTCGCCTTCGCACACACCAGCAAACGGATCGCTGACAACGTTGCGAACGGTGTTGCCGCAAGCCTCGCGCGAGGAAAGTCCAGACTCGCCGATGAGACGAATGGCCTGAGCTGCATCTGGCAGCGGAATATGATGAAACTGGACGTTCTGTCGTGTCGTGATATGCCCCTTGCCCAACGGCGCATAGTGTTCTGCGACCTCGGCAAGCGCGTCGAATTGATTGGGCGTGACGCCACCAAATGGCAGCTTGACGCGAATCATCTGCACGTCCGCTTGTCGTTGGCCGTAGACGCCTTGTTTGAGACGAAAGCCCGTGAATGAGATCGGGTCCTTCTCGCCACGCAAGAATTTTTGCGATTCGTTGTCGAAATCGTCGAACTCTCGCGTCAGAATCGGAATCACTTGCCCGGGCAGATTCACATAGACTTCCGGATTGTCGAGCGAACCGAGCTTGCCGGTCGCCTCTTCGTCGCCATTGGCAAGCTGTGACTCTCCTGGCACCGAGACTGGATGATGCACAGTTCCCTGTCCCTCTTTGTTTTCCTGCATGATAGGACCTCATAAATATCTACTAATCCCATAGATTTTATGAGACGCAGGGCCATTATCCTCTTGGACAGTGGTTTGTCAAGCGGATTTATGTACTATTGCTTTCTTAATCGCTACTAGATAAATAGTCATTCATGCGATTGTCAAAGAAGAGCGAGTACGCAGTGCGGGCCTTGGTCTGTTTGGCGGCACCTGATGCGCCGCCCATGCTGCCCATTCAGGAAATTGCCAAGCAGGAGAACATTCCGAAGAAATTCTTGGAGCAAGTCTTACTCGCACTCAACAAGGCTGGGCTGGTGCAGAGCGTTCGCGGGAAAGCCGGGGGATATGCATTGCGCGGTGCGCCAGCGGCGGTGACGCTCGGTGACATCGTCCGTGCTGTTGATGGTCCGCTTGATCCGCTGCCATGTACGAACCGCGATGCGCCGGTGAAGTGTGCTGACTGTCTCAGCTTAGAGCAATGTTGGTTGCGTTCAGTGATGGTTGAAGTAGGCACTGCTTTTGATGCGGCACTCGACCATATGACGCTCGTGGAGATGTGCCGTCGTGCGGAGCCGATGCGTCAGCGTCGTCGTGCGCCAGCGTTGATGTACGAAATCTAGAGCAGCCTTGACCCTCGGAGACGGCTCTCCTAATGTGGCGGCACTGCAAAAATTCCCTAAGGAGGCTGTTATGCGAAAGCTATTTGACTATTTGCCATGACCGTTCGCCATGAGAACGAGGATCGTTCTCAAAGAGAAAAACCTGCCTTTTGATCGTATTGTCCTCGATCTGCCCAACAAAGAACAGAAACAAGAGTGGTACCTCGCGCTCAACCCCTACGGCAAAGTGCCTGTGTTGGTGGAGGAGGGCGCATGGGTGTACGAGTCTGCATTGTGCAACGAATACCTGGAAGACAAATATCCAGAGACCGCGTTGGTACCGCCCGAGGCTGGAGCGAAAGCACAGATGCGCTTGTGGGTGGAATGGTGCAATAGCCAATTCGTGCCTCCGATCATTGGCGTCCTCTATGAGCAGCGTAAACCTGCTGCTGAGCGGGTGCAGGAAAAGATCACGCACAATCAAGCGAAGCTGCATGCGCTACTGCCACGCTTGGAGCAGCAGTTGCACTCCCAGGAGTATCTCATGGGGCAGTATAGTATGGCGGATATTGCCTTTACGCCGTTTCTTGCCTTATGCGACCGTATCGGCCTCAACTTGGAAGATTTTCCGCGTGTGAGGCGATGGGCAGAACGGTTGAAAAACCGTGAGAGTTTCGAGGAAGTGAAGATCGGGCTTGGGGCATAGTGAGTGCTGAATCACAAGTGAAAAGATCGCATCGCAGGGGGCTATTCAGCACTTGGGACCTGGGTCTAAACCCGAGAGCATGACATTCGTCTACTTTACGATGTAACCCTTCAGGTATGTCGTTCTGAGCGGAGCGAAGAATCTCACGGCAAGACCCTTCACGGAGGTTAGCCTGAGCGCAACCGAAGGGTTCAGGATGACAACTCTGGTGTGCCAATCTCGTGGCGTTTGGTTGAGAACCTAATGAGGGAATTTTCGCGCGTGCGTGTGGGTTCCTTTAGCCAACTACAGGTCGAGGGGAAACACATGATTCGACAACATTGCACGCTCTTTTCAATGGTTTTTCTGCTAGCGCTCTTATCTGTCACGAGCGTGTCGGCTCTTGGACCAGTGGACGGCCACGAGCTGGCAGCGACAGATCTAGAACGTGTTCACGCTGGTGCCACTGCTCCAGATTTTTCGCTGGAAGACGAAACTGGAAAAGTTGTCTCGCTTTCCCAGTTTCGTGGCAAGAAGAATGTCGTCCTGGTTTTCTATCGTGGCCATTGGTGACCCTTTTGCGTGAGTCAGCTCGTCGAGCTGAAATCGCTGTTGTCTGAACAATCTCACCAGAATACCCACCTCATGGCGGTCAGCGTCGACCCACACGAGGATTCTCGCCGCTTGATTACACTGCTGGAAAAGGAGGGGGGCGGCAAGGTCGATTTTCCGCTGCTTGAAGATCCGGACCACAAAGTCATTAACCGCTACGGACTGTTAAACCCCAAAAGCAAAGGATGGCCCCATCCCGCAACGTATGTGATCGACAAGCAAGGTGTCGTGCGCTGGAAATTTGTCGAGGTGGACTTTAAGATCCGACCCACCAATGCTGCCATTCTCGAAGCGTTAAAGGGGTTACCGTGAGACGATCCTTATTTTTGCTTGCGCCCGTTCTGAGTTGTGCTCTGTTGTTAAGCGTGTCTTCTGTGGCTCGCGCACAGACCGCGCGGCACTATATTGATTCTGCTTTGATGGCGATAGGCGGGCGTGAGGCGCTCTTAGCCCTGAAAAGCCAGCGTATTATTTCCCATGGAGAAAACTTTGAACCTGAACAGACCGTTCGCCCAGGGGCTGAGCCGCGCAAGGTATCGACGTTCTCTTGTACTCTGATGCGCGACGTGTCTAGTGGACGACTACGCTACGAATGGCAGCGTGAGACGCTCTATCCGTTCGCCTTAACCTGGAAATACACCGAGCTGCTCAATGGAGATTTTGGCGCGATCATTGGTACTGACGGGGCACGCAGTCCGGCGAAACGCCCAGCCTCGGCAGCGCGTATGGCCATGCGGCGCAAAGAGCTGAGCCGCTCGCCGGTGTCGATACTTCTGAATGCGTTAGTGCGGTCGAGTTCGCTGTTCCGCCTCGCCGATCAATCGATCCGTGGTCAGCTCAATTATGCGATTTCTTTTGACGATGGCGGACTCTTGGTGATTCTCTTGATTGATGACCAGACTCGGCTGCTCACCAAGGTCGAGTTTCTCGAAGACGATCCCATCTCTGGCGACGTGCAAAATGAACTCTTCTTTGAGGACTGGCGGCAAGTCGGTGCCCTCAAGTTGCCATTTAAACTGACCTATCGTGTGAATGGCCGTGTGGTGATGACCGAGCAGATTGATACGATTGAGAACGATGTTGATCTCAGCGGCGTCGATTTCACCGTGCCTGAAGATTTGGCGCAGGTAGACGACAGTGATGATCGGCGCGGACGCTACAGTTCTCATTGGCTGTGGCGGCGCATTGCTTTGGCGAGCCCTCTGGATGAGGAGCAGACCCGCGTCACGCTCACCGAGCTCGGCAAAGGCGTCGTGCATGTCGTTGGTGGAACCCACCACAGCTTAGCGATTGAAATGGCAGACCATATCGTTGTCGTGGATGCACCTCTGTACGAAGAGCGCTCGCAAGCTGTCTTAGCAGCGTTGGCGCAAAAGTTTCCCGGTAAGCCGGTACGCTTCCTCGTCAATACGCATTTTCATAACGATCATAGCGGCGGAGTGCGTGCCTATATCGCCGCTGGGGCGATGCTGGTTGTCCCGAAAAGTGATGAGGAGTTTTTTCAGAAAATGGCAGCGGCTCCGCATACGCGGGTGCCTGACAGCTTGCAAAAAACGCCTCAGCCTTTGCAGTTAGAAACCGTCGAACAACAGCAGAAAGTGCTTTCCGACGGCAGCCGCGTGGTTGAAGTCTATCCCGTGCGCAACGGGCACGCAGACGGGATGCTGATTGTCTATCTTCCGGCAGAAAAATTGTTGTTTGTCACCGACCTGTTTTCACCCGGCGCACCTCGTCAACCTCCAGGATGGCCCCGTGATCTACTCGACACCATTCAGCAATTTGGCCTTCAGGTTGAACGTATTGCTGGTGGACATGGCAACAAGGTCGCCACCTTGGCTGAGCTACGCCAGACAGTGGCGGCTTCTGCGCAGTGAACACCCTTCCGTCTACAGACCACGACGATGCCGTGTGGATGGCTGAGGCGCTACTGCAAGCGGCTCACGCTGAGGCCGCCGGAGAAGTGCCGGTGGGGGCGGTGGTGGTCGTCGATGGCATCGTCATCGGACGAGGACGCAACCAGCCAATCAGTTTACACGACCCCACTGCGCATGCGGAAATACAGGCCCTCCGTGCCGCCGCCCAACATCTTGGCAATTACCGTCTTGTTAACGCTACCGTGTACGTAACGGTCGAGCCCTGCCTTATGTGTATGGGGGCGCTGTTGCATGCGCGCGTGCAGCGGGTGGTTTTTGGATGTTACGATGCCAAGTTCGGAGCCGCCGGGTCGCTGTACGACTTGTCGCAAGACGTGCGCTTGACTCATCGCATACAAGTGACGCCCGGTGTGGCTGAAGCCGCGAGCCGCCAGTTGCTGCAAGAGTTTTTTCGGAAGAAACGATAGAAAACGAGTCGTCATTCCCGCGCAGGC
>SYOC01000094.1 GCA_005804965.1 Pseudomonadota bacterium | reverse complement strand
TTTCAGGAACAGGGCTTCCCTGCTGTAGGCCAATTCCCAAAGCGACTACCGCAGATAGGATACCGACAGGTTGAAAGAGTGCTGTCACGGCAGCGTCCAAAGTCTGCGAGCGCAAAGTAGCGTGACTATGTTGGTCAAAGGCATACAACGAGCGTTCCCGCGACTGCTTTTGTCGTCCAAAGCCCAAGATCAGTCGTGCAGAGGAAAGAATCTGGCCAATATCTCCCATCAACACATTCGCAGTTTCGATGTTTTTCTGACCAAGTCGATAACCCACTTTGTGCAATAACACAAAGGGCAATCCCAGCAAAACCCCAAGAATAAGAGCCGTGAGGGTCATCGAAGCATTGAGCCACATTGGCACGACAAGATAGATACAAAGCTGCACCACTCTTGCGAGTTGCATCGCCAATATCCCCAGAGTATCGCCAATATTAGCAAGTTCTTTACTGAAGGTATTCAGCAGCGGCCCCTGATCTCTCCCACTGAAAAATTCCAACCGCGCCTTCAAAAAAGTCGTCAATGTATCATCAAACAACCCCCGTAACACTTGGTACTTAATGCACAGAATCGAATACCTGATAACAATATCCAGCAGGCTCTTGACTAGATTCGATACTACGAATAGCAACCCGAACAACCAGAAGCTTGGATAAATGTTTAAGGATTTAAGGAACCCCAGCAACATGAGAGAAAGCCGACTGGGCGACTTGAGGTCAGGATCGAGCAGAAAATCCGTTAACGGAACTACGGCAAGAATAGCTCCAGCCGCCACCAGCGCCTCAACCACCAGAATCAAAAATAGTGCCCCGAAATATTTAGGATAGCGGGCCAGAAATTCTCTGAAGATAGAAATGATGCTGGACTGCCTAGTCAAAAAAGATATCTCCCCTCGAATTCAGATAGCCGCAGTCGACCTGCGATTCAAGATGGATATACTGTGAACTTCATGTGCTTATGGCCAACCACAGAAGGCTGCCTGAAGGCACTGCCAACAATCCTTAGCTTCAATTGCTGTCGGCTATGAAATCTTAAAACTCTCAACTCATATGATGCGCATACTATCTGCGGTAAAACTCGATTGACACCGAATCATCTTATCGATGCAACACTTAATGCTATTGAGGAGTTTCGTTGAAATCATTCAAATAACTTGCGGCTTTTATGCCGCCTTGAGTTCTAACTCCAAGTGCAACACTTCAAGCCAGGATGGGCTACGGTGTTGCCATGCGAACGAGATCCTATAGACACATGAGTGCCAAAGAACGTGAAACTTTGAGTCTGGGGCTGGCCCGCGGTCATTCGTTGCGGACGATGGCGTTGGTGTTGGGGCGGGCTCCCAGCACCGTGAGCCGCGAGCTCGCCCGCAACGCGAGGCGTGCCCCCTATCGGGCCTGCACGGCGCACATCCTGGCATCGGCTCGGGCTCGTCAGCCGCGGCGATCGCGCAAACTCCTGGATCCCTGGCTGTGGCAGTATGTCCAGACACATCTGGCCGAGGGCTATTCGCCCGAACAGATTGCCGGACGTCTCCGACGCGAGTATCCTGACGACATGCAGAAACATCTCTCGGCCGAGACCATCTATGTGGGCCTGTATGTGCTGCCACGCGGAGCCCTGCGGA
Organism: Pseudomonadota bacterium; assembly: GCA_005804965.1. GTDB lineage: Bacteria > Desulfobacterota > Binatia > Bin18 > Bin18 > SYOC01. Next base: position 6,688 of record SYOC01000094.1, on the reverse strand, counting down.
GCCAACTGTTGGCCGCGTTGCGTCAGGCGCGCAAAGCGCGTCGACCTCGGGCACGAGAAACCGATCGGCGTGGCCAGATCCCCAACATGACGCCGATTGCCGAGCGCCCCGCTGAGGTGGCTACGCGTACGGTACCTGGCCACTGGGAAGGCGACCTCATCAAGGGAGCCCGTAATGGGTCGGCCGTTGACACCCTGGTCGAGCGGACGACTCGCCTGGTCATCCTCGCCAGAATGACCAGAACGGATGCGCGGAGTGCCCGTGAGGGCTTCACCAAGAAACTCCGGCATGTGCCCACGCTGCTGCGCCAAACCTTGACGTACGATCAAGGGAAAGAGATGGCCGAGCATGAACGCCTGGCGGAGCGGCTGGCGATCCGGATCTTCTTTGCCGATCCATATAGCCCCTGGCAACGGGGCACCAACGAGAACACAAATGGCTTGCTGCGCCAGTACCTGCCCAAGGGTACGGACCTGTCGGGCTATACCCAGCGTGCGCTGAATGCCATCGCGCATCGGTTGAACACGCGCCCACGAAAATGTCTCAACTTCGCTACACCCCTGGAAGTCTATGCGCAACTGCGCCATCGTTCACCCGTTGCACTTGGAACTTGAAACCGTCTACTGAAAAGGCAAATGGGGGAACTACGCTCTTCAAGTTATTTAAAGTCGCAAGTGGACTGATAACTATCTAGAACGAGGCGAACCAGCTCGCAGCCCATCACCAAATCAAACTACTGCCGAATGAACCTTCCAAAATCCCAAGCTGCACGCCCAAAACAAACGTATCAGCGATAAAACTCTCGGATCATCATCAATGTATAGTTGATTTGCTCTTGGGTGACGTGCTGATGCGCGGGGAGAGTGATAATTTCCTGAGCCTGACGTTCACAGACGGGGAAATCTCCGCACTTATAACCCAAATTTCGCGCGGCGTTCTGCAGATGAATCGGTATTGGATAATGTATTTTAGCCTCGACCCCTCGGCTAACCAGAAACTTAACAAGCTCGTCACGGCGAGTTGCGGTTACCAGATAAAGCTGATAAACCTCACGAAATCCTACGGGACGATAGGGTGGACGAATAAAATGTTCGAGCCCTTTCAGTCCGTCATCGAGAAGCCGTGCATTGCGGATTCGCGCCTCGACCAGGTCCTCGACCGTATCAAGTACCCGACTACCAATCACGGCTTGAAACGGTTGCAGACGGTCATTAACACCCCAAATCTCGACATGATCGCGATCCAGAATGCCATTATTACGATATAGCCGAATAAACTCAGCGGCCTTATCGTCATCAGTCACGATAATTCCGCCATCACCCCACAAATTGAGCGGCTTGAGCGGGTGCATGCTGAATGCATTTACCTTGCCGAACGTTCCAGCAAAACGCCCATTTATCTTCGCCCCTACGGCCGGACAGGCATCCTCCACCACTGGAATCCCGTGGCGGCTAGCTATTTCTAAAATCTTATCCATTTCCGGAGGGCAACCGGCCCAGTGGACCGGCAATATCGCCGCCGTTTCGGACGTGATCGCAGACTCGATCTTGGTTACATCGATCTGGTAACGTTCATCGCAATCGACAAACACCGGGCGAGCGCCGGTTGCTACTATTGCACCTACAGTCGCGATAAAAGTATTTGCAACGGTAATCACCTCACTGCCCGGCTTTACTCCAACAGCCTTAAGGGAAAGAATGAGCGCGCCGGTTCCGGTATTGGTGCCGATGGCATGCTTCACGCCAATATAGGCGGCGAATTTTTCTTCAAAGGCCTCAACGAACGGCCCAAGCGTGAACTCACCCGAGGCCACCAGCTTGCGCAGATCCTGTAAGTAGGCTTCGACGGAGGCGAACTGCTGATCGAGATAATTATATTTGACTTGCATAATTTCTGGAAGGCTTAATGTTTCTGGCAGAAAGAAGAAATCAGTTCGACCACGCGGTCCTGCTGCGCATGCGTGAGCGTAGGATACAGCGGCAGGCTCATGATTTTTCCGACGTGCTCCATGGTGTTGGGAAAATCCGCTGCTGAATAGCCCAAATCCTTGGCGGCCGGCTGCAGATGGATCGGTGTGGCGTAATGGATTAAGGCCTCCACGCCGTGCTCGTTCAAATAGCGTTTCAGATCGTCGCGCTTGCTACTCTTGATAACGTAGGTCTGGAACACGCAGTGCTCGCCAGGCCCCTCGTCGGGCACCTCCACATATGGGCGCAGTAAGTCGTTATAGCGCAACGCGAGACTGCGGCGCGCTGCGGTCCACGCATCAAGATGCCGTAACTGCACGCGCAACATCGCCGCCTGAACCTCGTCCAGCCGGCAATTAAAACTCCAGAAATCGCACTGTTCACGATTGGCCAGGCCGTGATTGCGGGACTTTACTAGCTTGGCAAGCAGCTCGGGGTCCTGACTGGTAACCATGCCGCCATCACCGAAGGCATGCAAATTCTTGAGCGGATGCAGACTAAAACACGCCGCGTGGCCCCAGCTGCCAACACGTTTGCCATGGAGCGAGGCGCCTACCGCCTGCGCCGCATCCTCGAGCACGAACAGATCTCGTCGCTGCGCGATATTGAGAATGTCTTTCATCTTCGCTGGCCGGCCGGTGAGATGTACCGGGATGATGGCGCGCGTGCGCTTGGTAATTGTCGCCTCCAGTTTCTGTGGATCCATATTGCCGTCCGAGCCGATATCCACAAAAACAGGTTTCGCGCCCGCCAAGCTGATAGAAGAAGCTGAAGCGATAAACGAGTTTGGCGCCGTGATGACCTCATCCCCCTCTTCGAGCCCAATGCCGCGCAGCACCAGATGCAACGCACAGGTCCCGTTGGCAATGCCGGCGGAAAACTTGACCTGACAGTAGTCGGCAAACTCGCGCTCGAACGCCGCCACTTCGGGACCGAGTATATAGCGACCGCTGTCGAGAACATTTCCGACCGCCTGCATGAGCTCAGCTTTGACCAGCGCCGTTTCAGTCGCCAGCGCAGAGTACGGTACCGCATAGGAAGACATGGTTACGAATACTTCTCCATAGTGATGCCCGCCACCGCCAACGCGGCATCCCAGGCGTGAACAATAAAGTCCGGGATTGCATAATTTCCGGCCGTAGAGCGCTTGATAAAATCCAGCGCCTGCCCTTCGTTACACACAATGGACTGCATTCCGTCGTACCAGCACCAAAATATCGTCAGCTGATACGTGGGCCATCCTTCCACCGCATCCTCGAACGACATCAGAAACTTCAAATCGGAGGCTTTGTATCCAGATTCCTCGTATAACTCGCGACGCGCACAGTCGTCGATCAATTCGCCTGGCTCGATGTGCCCGCCCGGCGGGCCCCACATATTGGCGTGCCGCAAACCGGGCTTATCGTCTCGATGCTGCAGCAACGCAGCCCCGTCCGAACGCAATACCAAAGTCGCCGCCACCCTATCCATCGCTATGCATGCAGTCAAGCCTAATATTCCGTAAGCCGCCCCACCAAGGGAATAGTGGCAAAGGACAATTTCCAGCTTCAAGCTGGGCCCGATAACGGGTAGGCGACAATCCCGCCAACGACTCATGAGGCCGCGCTTCGCTCTACGGCTGCGACCATTCGACGGTGATCTCGCGCACCTTAATATCGTCGACTCGTTGCACTGAGTCCTCCCTCTGCATGGTCATATATAACCCCCGAACAATACAGACATGTTCAAGTGCATTGCCAACAACATTCTCACACCACTATTCAGCAGCTTGAATCGCTTTTGCGTGACTCGTTTCCAGGGGCGCTTCCGCACACTATACAGCGTGCACATCCAGAGGCCTTAGCATTAACCCACGGTTGGATAGCAATCAAGACCGAACTCTATCGCGGAACGCCCATTTCGTCTAACGCGTTCTGCTGTTTAGCGAAACCGGACTAGAGATATGCTCGCCCTTCACCGGCATCGATCGGCACCAGACAGCCCCCCATCATGGATGCACCCTCGGAGCAAAGCAGCACCAACATTGGAATCAGCTCTTCGGCATCGCCCATGATCTTGCGAGGCAACCGCTCGTCAATAAACTTTTGGTACGCCTCGGGGTTGCATTCTTGCAATCTTGCCATCGCGTTCCCAGGAGAGATAAACCCTCCAGGCAGAATTCCCGTCGCAACAACATTGAAACGGTTCAATTCACGCCCCAGACTGCGCACATAGGCTGCTAACGCCGCCTTTACCGTGTTGTACCCAACCGATCCCACACCCTCGCTGGAAGCGATCGATCCGACGTGAACCAAAGTGCCGAAGCGCCTCTCTTTCATCTCTGGCGCCACCAGACGGTTGATTTCTGCGGCTGCACCGAGGTTCAAAGCGAAGAGTTTCATGAAATCTCCGTGCAACAACAACGAATCCTTCAGGCCCAGCCCTCCTCCTGCAGAATGAAGCACCACATCGATACCTCCCAGGGCCTTCCTGGCCGTCTCGACAGCGGCCTTAATTCCCTGCATCTCGAGAAGATCGACGGGAACGCAGACATGTCGCTCAGGATCTACGCAAGACTGCCGCACGGCCTCCAACTTGTCCTGCGATCTGGCAAGAAGGGCGACCCGAGCACCACGCGCCGCAAAGGCTCCTGCGGCAACCGCGCCCAAGCCTTTTGACGCCCCAGTAATTAATATTCGTTTTCCTTTCATGAACAAACATCTCTCCCGAAGCAATGGCAACAATAAACTAAGCACCGCCTGGCATAGTGTCAAATCGCGACATTTCCAATGTAACGCTCGACATCGATTACTATTTAGCCGCGACCAAATTCAATGACTGCGCATTGGTGAACTTATAATCGCCAGTATAGCCGACATGCTTCATCACCGCGACCCACTCCTCCTGCAGGAGGACAGTCGTCCCCAACAGGGTCCAATAACGGAACAGCCGAAGGTCATCTTCGGTTTGGTAAGACGCCAGCGTAATGAAGCTCTTCCCCTTACCAACGCGCTGGATCTCTTTGAGCGACCGAATGGCATCGGTGAGATTCAAGGCGTAAACCACGCCGATCGCGATCACGAAATCGAACTCGCGATCCTGAAATGGCAGCTCAACGAAAGAACCCTTACTGATAACGTCCTTCACGGACGGCATGACATGCTCAACCGCGTAAGCAGATACTTCCAAACCGCGAAGCCTCATCTGCGGGCAGAGCTGCAAAAAATCGTGCAGGAGAAATCCTTTGTCGCAACCGATTTGCAATACGGACGACGTAGCGTCCAACGCATACTCGCTGGACATACTCTTCGCGATGGGTTGCCACCGCCCATCGTAGTTCAATCCGCCATAGCCGCAATTTCGATCCCCATCATAGAACTCCTTGCCCCGATAAGTAGCGATGATCCGATGATCGATGGTCCTAAGCCCAGGTCCGACGACCCGCGGTTGCTTCGGTTCCGGATATCCCTTTAGCGCATCGAATTCTCTCATAATCAAAGCCAATTCCGTTAGGACGGATCAATAGTCCTTGGGCAGCACTCCCTCGATGGAAAGCTTCACCGGATATCCGGTATGCCGATTGGGCACTTCGTCGCTGACATTGCTGTACATGGACAGGAACCAACGACCGTCTTGCTTGTCCCACGCCGGCTCTTTGTCTTGATCCACGGGTGCCACACCGTGCCACACCGTGGCGTAGCCGATACTGACATCGCCGACTTCAATTTGATCCTCGATCTCGACTGGCTTGTCTCCCGGTCCCACCAGATAAAAGCCACCGCCCTGAAAATCTACTCCTCGTTTACTCATATAACCGGAGAAGAAAAGACGCTGATAGCGATAAGGATCCGAGTGCGGCTCCAGGAATCCAATACGAGGCGGGTAACGCACGATCTGAATGCGATCGACCACTCCGTCTTTCGGAGTATTTTTTTCGTATTCATCGGGACGAAGCCCCATGAGCAGCTTTACCACCCGCCAGCGTTCGTAAATGGCAGGGAACAAACCAAGCGGGTCGTTGTTCCAGGGATAGAAATAGCAGGAATGTTTACAGACGCGGAAACTATATTTTTTCCCAGCTTCGAGATTGATGATCCGATGAAAGTCAGGCGATCCTTCCAGCATCTTATAGAACTCGGACGGCCGATCTTTACAATACGCGTGAGCGTTTTCCCTCAGCGCGACCATGAACTCTTTAGGGAACACGTTCTTGAGGAGGTAGACGTCGCCCGCATAGAGCGAGACCGTAACGGACTCGACAAAGGATTCTTCCTGGCGCAGGACTTCATTCTTAAAATCCTGGTAATCCACCTCAACGACATTACGCACATGTGAGGGGAAAGGCTTGGACCGTTCCAGCCCCTCCCACACCGGCAGATACTTATTTTCCATGACCACTTCTCCCTATAATTTACTGAACGACAGCGTTGTTCTTTAGCTGGCAAAAGCTATCCACCACTTCATCGGCTTGCTGTGAGAAGTCTTTTTTGCGCGATAGAGCAGATGGCAATGCAGTATATGTGCGCCCGTCTTAGCAGACGATATTCCCAACGGCGCATTCCAGACCGCCAGGCACTCCGCCGGACTCAGCCAAAGTTTTCTACGCCGCGCAGATGCAGTTCCGGATTCGACATGCCGTACGTGAACATATCCCCCACGGCCAAGGCATGGGCTTGACCCTCCCCTGAGTTCATAGACACCTCCATAAGTGGGAGAATCATGAAATTGGAGGTCCGTATGCC
>SYOC01000093.1 GCA_005804965.1 Pseudomonadota bacterium | reverse complement strand
GTTGGCGGTAACCTGCTGGCCGTAGCAGCAGCAGCGATAGAACGCGGCGGTCACATTTCCATTGGGCTAGGAGACTACCCCTACCCGGAGCTAGAGTTGCCCAGCAACGCCCGTATCGTCGCCCGCATCGCGCAAATGGCCCGTGAGATGGGGCGCGAAATCGCCACGCCGGAAGAAGCGCGGAAGATATTGGGGGTGGCGTAGGAAACTGACCAAGAACGGCCGCTGGCCTTATCCCGGCATACCTACCCTGAAGCATTCGAAAATTTGAGCGCCACTTGAAGGAGGTTTTCCAATGTCGATTCAGCAAGCAGTCACATTGCAAGAGGCTTTAGACATCGTTGAATCCCTACCTGAGTATCAGCAAGAAGACCTGATTCAGATCATTCAACGTCGCCGTTTAGAACACAGGCGGGAGATGCTTGCGCGGAGTATTGAAGAAGCGCGGGCTGAATACGACCGGGGAGAGGTCACGCGCGGCACGGCAGAGAACCTAAGAATCTTGGCATCCTGAGGAGGCTGTATGCGTACCCATAAACTCAAGGTCACAATCTCGGCAGATCATCAGCTGGCAGTCAGGTTGCCTGACGACTTCCCACTGGGTCCGGCGGAAGTAATCATTCAGGCTGAATTTCTTGGCGAGCAAAGTATTGTGAAACTCGCCGGTGTTCTTACACCCAAAGCTCCCCCATCTTCGCTCGAAGATCCTATAGCCGAGGCTCTCCAGGCATTGCGCCGAGAACGACAACAACGGGCCGAGACACACATGACAGAAGTAGAAGGGCAAGAGGATTCCTGAGCTGTGGCTCATATCGCAGATGCTCATGCCCTGCTGTGGCATTTGTATTGGCCGCAGCGCCTGGGAATAGCCGCACAGAAGGTCTTCGCTGCAGCAGATGCAGGGCAGATGAGCGTTCACGTTCCTGCCGTTGTCGTTGCAGAGATGTTAATGGTGGTGCAGAAAGGTCGTCTGCCGGGAGTGTCGCTTACTCATCTCCTTCCTCATCTCCGAGCAATGGAGAAAAGCGATAACTACCAACTCTCGTCACTGTCTCCTGCAACTGTCATCGCCAGTCATGCCTATACGAGCATTCCGGACATCTTTGATCGCCTTATCGTCACCGAAGCGATTCAGCGCGGCTTTCCTCTCGTAACGCGAGATCCGATCATCCGACAATCAGGGCTAATCGCGACGATATGGGATTAATCTTCGGAAGAGAGACACAAATGAGTCCCCCCTTCACCACCATGCTCCTCCCTGCCACCCCGGATGCCGTCGCGCCCGACGGCTCCGACGTTCGCGTGCTGCTCTCGCTCAGGGGTGGCAGTATGGCGCATTTCACGCTCGCACCTGGGCGCATCTCGATAGCCGTCACGCATCGCACGGTCGAAGAAATCTGGCTGTTCCTGAGTGGGTGCGGCCAGATGTGGCGGCGGCAAGACGAACGGGAAGAAATTGTGACAGTGGAAGCTGGCGTGTGCCTGACAATCCCACTCGGCACACATTTTCAGTTTCGTACACTCGGAGACGAAGCACTCACTGCCGTTGGCGTGACGATGCCGCCGTGGCCAGGCGAAGGTGAAGCCGTGGTCGTTGAAGGGAAATGGGTGCCGACTGTGCCTGCCTCGGCTTGAATCAAGACCCGGCCCATTCGTCCCAGCTTCTCCTTCACTCCTGCCCCTCTCCTGTCTCACTTCTCCCCTTCCGTTTCGCCTGCTTGTACAGTTCGGCCCGACCTTGGAGCAGCTCACTGCGCTTCAAGTCTTCCTCCTCGGCCTCGCCTTGCCCGGCGATGAAGCGATAACTGGCATGTACGTAGGCATCCACTTGTCCTTCGTCTGCAAGGGCGTGCTCGCTCAGGTCGAGATACTCGCGCATAACAAACGTGCCGCCGCTAGGATGAAAAACCTCACCATCGCCACGTGCCACGCCTTGCCGGAGTTGGACGGCTGGCAGTTTGAGCGCCAGTGACGCCCCGAGCAGCAGGGCGAACGGTCTACCGTGGGTGTAGTAACACAGCCCGCCAAACATGCGCTTCACGGTCACATCCGCCAAATGCAACCGTGCAACGGACTCGTCGAGGGTGCCTTGATGCAGCGGTGGCGGACGCCGGGGAGGCGCAGCTTTTGATCGCTCTGGTTGTCGTCGTGCCATGAGTATTGTCTATCACATGCTGCGTCTGGCCTGCATCCTGGTTGGCCTCCTGCCTTGCATCTCTGTCTACGCGATGTCAGCATAGGAAAAATTTCCAGAAAGGATGCATTGCATGAAACGTTCTTGCCTCCTCATCCTCAGTCTCCTCCTCTTCTTCGTCCTTTGCATGGCGACTCTTGGCCAAACCGCCCAGCTAACAGCCAACATGTCAGTCTCGACCGGGTCGATTTTTCTTGCCCAAATGACTGACCTGCCACCACCACAAACACCTGACCCTGACGAGAGAGATGAGGATAAAGACGACAAGGACGAGGACGATGATGACGAGGAAGAGAAAGACGAGGACGAAGAAGATAGCGAGGAAGACGAGTAAGTTCGGTTCGTTCCTGATGCCACGCGGCCAAATTGCGCGTGCGTGCGCGGAGACATGGTCTCCCCTCTAGACCAGCCAACACGAGCCATGTATGATCCCTGCTCGCAATCGAGGGAAGTTCATCTTTCCCTCAGCAAAACCCGAGTTTTTTCGCGAGGATGGCGGAACTGGCAGACGCGCTAGTTTGAGGGGCTAGTGGGGTAAAACCCGTGGGGGTTCAAGTCCCCCTCCTCGCATCTCCCTTTCACTTCTATACTCTCCGGACTTCGTTTCTTTGGTTTGCTGTCCCGTCACTATCTTGATTGACTCCCTGCCAGGGTTGTGAGACACAAGAGGGCTATGATGAATCAACCTCATGTCGTCTCGTCTTCATCTGACCGCCTTCTCTTCTCGCTCGATAATGGACTTCGCGTCGCCATCCAAGAAGACCACTTTGCGCCGGTAGTCGCGATCCAAATTTGGGTCAAAGCTGGCAGTGCCGATGAAACTCCAGACGTGGCCGGGGCCGCGCATGTACACGAGCATATGATCTTCAAAGGCACGGCACGCCGCCCGGTCGGTGCCATTGCCGCCGAAGTCGAATCCTCGGGCGGGCATATCAATGCCTTTACCACTGCCGACCACACGGTCTATCATCTCGTACTCGCGTCTCGCCATTTTTCGACTGGGCTCGATATCCTCGCCGATGCTTTGCACAACACCGCGTTCGATCCACACGAATTAGAAAAAGAACTCCAAGTCGTCATGGAAGAGTGGAAGCGAGGAGAAGATTCGCCGACCTCGCGTGCCGCCACGGAATTATTCCGCCTGTCCTATGCCGTGCATCCCTATGGGCGACCAGTCATCGGCTTTCGCGAAACTATCGAAGCGCTCAATCGAGAACGAGTGGTCAATTTCTATCAGCGCTGGTATCAACCGAACAACATGACGCTGGTGATTGTCGGCGATATCGACCGAGTACATGCACAGCGAGAGGTCGAACGATTATTCTCCGAGCACCCCCGCGCATTGCTGCCCGACCGCCCACGTACGCTCGAACCACCCCAGCACGGGATACGGCTTTCTACGCTCGACATGAACGTTGAAGAGTTTTACCTCTACCTCAGCTTTCCCATCCCTCGAGCAGCGCACGCTGACACCTGCGCCCTCGACCTGCTGAGTTACATTCTTGGTGGCGGCGAAAGCTCGCGGCTCGTGCAATCGCTGCAAGCGGACAAAGAGGTGGTCAATTGGATTTCCGTGCATGCCTACACGCCACAAGACGCCGGGATGTTCATCGTCGCGGCGGCGCTGGAGCAAGAGAAAGTGCGTCCGGCTCTGGAAGATATCCTTGCCGCCCTCTTCCGTTGCAAGAACGAACTGGTCTCTCCAGTCGAGCTGGCGCGTGCCCGTACCAACTTGGAGAGCGATTTCGTGTATCGGCGCGAGACCGTCCAAGGACAAGCACGGCAGCTCGGCTATTTTCTCACGGTCTTCGACGATCCAGATTTTGACCAACGTTATCTCGACGGTCTGGCCTCGACCACACGCGAAGATCTGCAGCGGGTCGCGCAGCAATATTTTTCGCCAGAAGCGCTTTCTGTTGTCTTCTTAGGTGCAACCGCAGAGGCGCAACTGCCTACGCCAGAAGAAGTGCAGACGCTGAGCGCACGTTACGATACGCCTCAGCATACGGCGGCTGCGCCGGTCGTGCTGACGCACGCGAATGGCCGCCCGGAAATGACGACGCTGCCGAACGGCATCCGACTCATCGTCAAGGAGCATCACGAAGTCCCGGTTGTTGCCTTGCAAGCCGTCATGCTCGGCGGCTTGCTGTTCGAGGACGCAACCAATGCTGGCATCAACAACTTCTTGGCTGGTATGCTGACACGTGGCAGCGAGCAATTTTCCCGCCTCGGGCTGGCCGAAGCTGTGGAGTCGTTGGCCGGTAGCGTCCGCGGATTCTCGGGACGAAACAGTTTGGGGCTGGCTGGTTCATTCCTTTCGACTAGTCACCTAGGAAACTCGTTCGATCTCTTCTTAGAAACCTTACTCCATCCCACGTTTCCCGATGAGGAAGTAGAAAAACGCCGCCGGGAATTATTGCTCCTGTTCAAGAACCGCGAGGACGAGCTGGCGCAAATTGCTTTTGACTTGTTCTACCAGACCATGTTTACGACGCATCCGTATCGCTTCCCGGTGCTGGGCAGCGAGGAGACGGTGCGCTCACTCCAACGTGAACAATTGCCAGCGTATTATCGGCAGCTTCTCAACCCGGAGCAGCTTGTCGTCAGCGTGGTTGGCGACGTCTCCACGGCTCAAGTGGTCGATCATTTTTCCGCTGCCTTAGCATCTCTCCCTCGGGTTTCTGGCATGACCTCCCTCCCGCCAGAAGAGCCACGGCCAACTGCGGTGCGTACCGCCCGCAAAGCCGTAGAGAAACAGCAAGCGCATATCGTGTTGGGGTTCCAAGGCGTGTCACTCACCAACCCGGACCGCTACGCCTTGAAAATGCTCGAAACCATTCTCTCGCGTCAGGGCGGACGCCTGTTCTACGAACTTCGTGAACAACGCGCCCTCGCCTACTCCGTCACTGCTTTTGGCGTGGAAGGGCTCGCCCCAGGTGTCGTGGGCGTGTACGTCGGCACCGACCCCGGCAAAGTCGATGAAGCCACGAGCGCAGCCCGCGCCGAGTTGAAACGAGCGCAAGACGAATCGGTCGGTGCCGACGAGTTAGATCAGGCCAAGAAGTATCTGACGGGAAGCTACGAAATTTCTCTTCAGTCGAACTCCGCACAGTGCGAAGAGATGGGGTTCAACGAATTGTACAACCTTGGCTACGAAAATGGTCGCCGCTACCTGACGGCAATCAATGCCGTCACTGCTGAGGATATCCGCCGAGTCGCATGCCGCTATTTTGACGATGCCGTACACACGCTGGTTGTAGTGGGTCGCTAACAAAAACGTATGCCTTGCACCCTCAGTCCTCAGCACTCAGCCCTTAGTCCGCACCGCTGGCTGTGTCTTTCTGTCACCGTACCTTACGAAGCAGCAGAAGCGCTGGCGAATTTTCTCGCCGAACTTGGCTCGCAAGGGGTCGTCGAAGAGACACGAGATCTGTTGCACCCAGAGATTGTCACTACCCAAGTCCAGGGATTTTTCGCCGAGGACACTGATCAAGCCGCGCTGAGCGACGCAGTCATTCGCTACCTGGACGACTTGGAAGAACTCATCCCTGGCGTTGGGTCTCCGACGCTGCAATTCAGCATCGTCACCGACGGCGTCTGGCAAGAACGCTGGAAGGAGCATTTCCCACCGCTCACGGTCGGCAAACACTTTTTACTGCTCCCGCCGTGGGAAACGCCGCCAGCGGAGACGGATCGTCTGACGATTATCATTGAACCGAGTATGGCCTTCGGCACCGGCCACCATGCCACTACCCAAGGCTGCCTCGAAGCCATTGAACTGTTGGTCCATCACTACGGGCCGCCGTCTGCTGCGCTTGACCTCGGCACCGGCTCCGGCATTCTCGCTATCGCCTTGGCCAAGCTTGGAACCGCACAGATATGGGCCACCGACATCGACCCAATCGCGTTCGACGAAGCACGGAAGAACAGTGCCAAGAATCAGGTGGCAACGATTCAGTTCAGCGCTCTTCCGGTTGACCGGCTTCCCAGGCCATTCGACCTCATCGTCGCCAACTTGTTCTCGAATACGCTTGTCTCCCTTGCTGCAACGCTGAGCGCCGCGACAGCTTTACACGGCCACGTCATTCTCTCCGGTATCCAGCTCGACCAAGAGCCCGAGGTGCTCTCCGCCTACTCGTCGCCAGCGTGGACCCTCATCACCCGCTTTCCCAAAGACGACTGGGTCACCCTCGTTCTCACTCGTAGCTCGTAATTCGTAGCTCGTGACTCGTCATTCACTAACACCATGCGTCGGTTCTTCATCCCCGCTACGCAAATTGCCCACCAGCAGGCCATCCTGCACGGTCCAGAATTTCATCATCTCCGCCATGTGCTGCGCTTAGCTGTGGGGGATACAATTCTACTCGCAGACGATCTTAAACGAGAACACAGCGGCGTCATTATCCACCTCACTGCGGCAACGGCAACTGTCGCCATCACCGAGAGCACGGCAGGACCAACCTCGGCGCTATCGCTGACCCTCGTCCAAGGGCTGTTAAAAGGTCAGAAGATGGATCTCCTCATCGAAAAGGCGACGGAGTTAGGGGTGCAGCGCATCCAGCCTTTCACCTCGACTTTTACCGTGGCCCAGGTTCCCCAGGAGCGACAAGACCAGCGCGTGACCCGGTGGGTACGGATCGCGCAGAGTGCGGCCAAGCAGTCGGGCAGCCGCGTGCCGCAGATCGACCCGCCACGCCTGTTCAGCGACCTGCTGCCTACGCTGCCCCTGGCAACCGAACACCTGCTCTTTTACGAAAAAGAACAATACGCCACCCTCAAGACCTTCGCGCAGACGCGCCCGGAACTAGCTTCCGTGTGCATCATCGTTGGAGCAGAAGGCGGATTTGCGCCGACAGAAGTGGAGGCCGCCAGCAACGCCGGCGTGCATATCCTGAGCCTGGGTTCCACTACGCTCCGTGCCGAGACCGCCGCGCTCGTCGCTGTCGCACTCTGCCGCTTTCTTTGGAGCGATTGACTCCGCCTCCTTTTCTCTCCCTTTTGCTATTTTTGCCTTTTGCCTTTTGATTTTTGTCTCTCGTTTCCCGCCCCGAAGCCCCCTTGCCAGCGCCGCGCGGAATGCCATAGCATGCCGCTCCAATGGAACACCGCTCAGACATTGAGGCCCCTGTGCAGGACTCGGGAGCACCTCAGCAAGAGATCGCCGCACCTGAAGAAGTCACGGCGGCTGTCGTGTCTGCTCAGGAACCAACGCAGGCTGAACTCGCAGCGGTCGCACGACCACAGCACCGCGCTGGGTTCTGGCTTCGCGGAGTCGCGTTCATGATCGACAGCGCGATTCTGAGCGTATTTGCTCTGCTCATGTGGATTGTTGGTCTCCTCAGCTCTGGTCTCTCCACCGGTTTGGGTGACGTTGTCGTCGAGTCCGCGCCCAGCTTTCCCCTCATTCCGCTGTGGATTGCTGGCACGCTCACCGCCTCCGCGGCCTACTTTACGATCTTGAATAGCGAACAAGGGCAGACCATTGGCAAAAGCCTGTTAGGGCTGGAAGTGCGCACAGCCAATGGCGCGTTGCTCAGCTACAGCCAAGCCCTTTTCCGCTGGCTCGGGTATGGCCTCTCTGCCGGATTTTTCGGTGCCGGCTTCCTGTGGATTGCCATTCATCCCGGCAAACGAAGCTGGCACGATCTTTTGGCCAACACTATTGTCATCATCCCCAGATACGAAGAACTGTAAGCGAGGATCCCTATGCGTTTTGCTTTCATTATGGACCCGATCCAGAACGTCCTGATAGATAAAGACACCACGTTTGTCTTTATGCTGGAAAGCCAAACACGCGGACACGAAGTGCATTATCTGGAGATGGGCGACCTGTTTATCGAACGGGCACGGGCCATGGGACGCGCACGACGCATTGAGCTGCGGCGCGAGTATCACAATCACTTCACCTTTCATGGAGAGTCCACTGGACCACTCGGCGACTTTGATGCCGTCTTTATGCGCAAAGATCCACCGTTCGATGTCGCCTACTTGCATGCCACCCAACTCCTCGACCTTGCCCAACAAGATGGTGCTTTCGTCATGAACAATCCCGCAGGTCTGCGGGCGGCGAATGAGAAACTCTTCGCCCTCAATTTCCCGACTGTCATTCCACCCACGCTCGTCACCCAGAACCCGAACCGCATCAAAGACTTTCTGCATGAACTGGGCGGAGAGATGATTATCAAACCAGTGGACGGCCACGGTGGAGCCGGGATTTTCTACATTCATCGCGAGGACCGTAACCTCAACTCGCTCCTAGAGACCGCCACCCGCGAAGGCAAAGACCCAATCATCGCCCAACAGTATTTGCCGGAGGTGCGGCAAGGCGACAAACGACTCATCGTTCTCAACGGCACGCCGCTTGGGTGTACGCTGCGCGTACCACGAGCAGACGAACACCGGGGCAACATCCACGTTGGCGGCACCTGCGTAAGAGCCGAGGTCACGGCCCGAGACCGAGAAATCTGTCGCGAGGTGGGACCACGGCTGCGACAGGAAGGACTCTATTTTGTTGGACTCGACATCATTGGCGACTACCTGACCGAAGTGAACGTCACCAGCCCCACCGGCATTCAAGAAATCGACACCCTCAACGACGTGCGTCTCGAAGCCAACGTCATCGACTTTGTCGAGCAGCAAGTAGAAACGCGGCGACGGCAACGCTCATCGTAGCCGTCGCGTAGAGCGCCAAATGTGGCGCTTGCCCAAGCGTGAGGTTTCGTTTATAAGAACCGGACCGCAACCTTTCCCGACGATATACCGGCAGGCAAAGGTGGAAGACGCGGCCCCACACGTTGCTGATTTCCCTCGTGGGCAGGTAGCTCAGTCG
>SYOC01000092.1 GCA_005804965.1 Pseudomonadota bacterium | reverse complement strand
TGTACCTTCAAAAATAACGTCGGGGCGAGTCGCGAAGCGCCCCTACGAACTCAGAACGACAACGTTAGGATAGCGACATCGTAATGTCGGCTCTTACCTTCCTAGCAGTGCTGCAAATTGTCCTTCTGGGCTCCCGAATTTTTCCGCGTAGTCTTCGCGGCTATGCTGGATGACCTCGTAGGCTTCCTGACGATCATAGACATGGGTGATTTCGCAGCGACGTTCGAGAGTGCCGGGGGCGTCTTTATAGGTGAGAAAGTAGTGTTTGAGCCGTTCAATGAGTGTGGACGGGCATTGGGCAATCTCTTGCCAGCCGCCGTAGACGGCGTCGTCTTGCAGGACGGCGATGATTTTGTCGTCAGCTTGGTTTCTGTCGATCATGCGCAACCCACCGATGGGAATGGCTTGGAGCAGGATGTCTCCTCGTGGGATGACTTTTTCGGTCAGAATACAAATGTCTAACGGGTCGCCATCACCGTCGATGCCAGTTCGCTGCGTCTTGGCACCACAGAAATTCCCCACTCGTTCGGCGCACAGGGTCTGTGGGATGAAGCCATAGAGCGTTGGGCAGACATTCGAATAGCGCTGCGGGCGGTCGACTTTGAGTAAGCCGGACTCCTTGTCGATCTCATATTTCACCGAATCCGTCGGCACAATTTCGATGTAGGTGGTAACGATGCTTGGCGCGTCCTGGCCTACAGGAACCCCGTGCCAGGGATGGGCTCTGAACAACAGCCCCATGAGCTGACCGAGTGAGGGTGTATGTGGCCTCGTCATGCAATCCTCCTCAAGATTTCTCTTGGCCTTTCAGTTGTAGACCCACAGCATACACCTCCCTTTTGGAGATGCCACGGTGTTCGCCAACAAGGTGGGCAATCTCTTTCAAGGGCAGCCCTTGGGCGAGTAAGTGTTGGATCTCTTCGGCCAGCGGCTGTGCCTCCTCCGCGTGCTGCTCTTCTGTCGCGCCGCTCACGAGTAAGGCGACTTCTCCTTTGACTTCGCGATCCTCTAATTGAGCGCGGATTTCGCTCACGCGACCACGTAGCACTTCCTCGAACATCTTGGTGAGTTCTCTCCCGAGGACGACTTGGCGATTACCAAAGAGAGTCTCGATATCGGCAAGGGTTTCACTCACGCGATGGGGAGACTCAAAGAATACGAGCGTACGCCTCTCTTGTTTCAAGAGCTGCAAAGCTTTTTTCCGTTGCACGGGCTTGGCTGGTAAGAAACCCTCGAAGGCGAAGCGATCCGTCGGCAAGCCGCCAATGCTCAAAAGCGCGGTCAGCATGGACGGACCAGGCACCGGCACGACGGGGATACCAGCTTCTGCCGCGCCTTTGACAAGACGATAGCCTGGGTCGGCAATCCCCGGCGTGCCGGCATCGCTGACGAGCGCGATGGTCTTGCCTTCGCGAAGCTGGGCAATGAGTGCCGGGGCTTTTTCATTTTCGATGTGGTCGTAATAGCTGGTTAGCGGGGTAGGAATGTCGTAATGGGTGAGCAGTTTCTTGGTGTGGCGCGTATCCTCGGCAGCAACGAGGTCAACTTCCCGCAAGATCCGCAGTGCCCGCAGCGTGATGTCCTCCAGGTGCCCGATTGGCGTTGCCACGATGTAGAGAGTTCCGGGCACCTCACCGCCCCCAGTCCCGGGAATAACGAAAGTCGCGGTCGATGGTGCGTTGTGAGATTTTGGCAATGACAGGCAAACGGCGCTTGTACTGCGAGTTCATAATCCGTCGCGACACTTGCTCGATGAAGGCCGGTGCGAAGCCGGCAGCGTGCAGTTCCTCTGTCGAGAATCGCCGATCTACCATCAAGTACAGCAGTTCATCGACTTCTTGATACGAGAAGCCCAATTCCTTCTCGTCCGTTTGTCCGGACCACAGATCCGCCGAAGGCGGCTTCTCAACAATTGGCCGTGGGACGTGAACGAACTCGGAGAGCGTCCAGACCTGGGTTTTATACAAATCGCCAAGCGGATTCACCGCCGAGGCCATGTCGCCATAGAGCGTGCCATAGCCGAGAAGCAACTCGGTCTTATTGCTGGTGCCGAGGACGAGCGCCTGCCAGCGTGCAGAATGATCGTAGAGAATCGTCATGCGTTCACGGGCCATCTTGTTGCCGCGCCGCATGTTATCGGCGTCTGGAAACTGCGCGAAATACGCATCGACCTGTGGCGTGATCTCGACGGTAAGAGACTGGATGCCAGTGGCAGCGATAACAAGGTCCGCATGCTCTACGCTTTCCTTGCTCGACATCTTGTAGGGCATCTTGATGGCGAGGACGTTCTGCGGCCCTAACGCCTCCGCTGCCAGATATGCACTGAGTGCAGAGTCGACACCGCCAGAAAGCCCAACGACGATGCGGTGTACGCCGGTTTTGCAGACCTCATTGGCGATGAATGCTGTGAGAATCCGTTTCAGGAGTGACGGGTTTGTTGGAATACTAAACATAGGGTGAGTATGGCAAAGTTGATAGTCAGTAGCCAGTGTCGAAAAAGCGATGGGAGGAGTGTCTTGCCCGCCCCCAATCCCTAACCCCTCGTCCCTTTTTCATCCCATCAGGCCGGGATTCGCCCCGCCATCAATGGTGATATTGGCCCCGTGAATGAACGCAGCGCGGGGAGAGGCCATGAAAAGAATGAGGTCAGCGACTTCGGCGGACTCACCGACGCGACCGAGTGGCGTCATCTTCTTCAACGCCTCCTCACGGCTGTTCCCCGCGCTGAAGGTCGAAAGAAATTTTTCCAGACGCTCGGTCAGAATCGGCCCCGGGTTAATGCCAACGACGCGCACGCCGTGCTTTGCGCCTTCGTCGGCGAGTGCTTTGGTGAAGTGATTCAGCGCCGCGTTGGCGGCACCACCGATCATGTAGCTCCCCATCGGTTTGAGTGCGCCGGTACCGATGATGTTGATGACGACGCCGGTGCCTTGCTGTTTCATGATGGGCAGCACTTCCCGCGCCATGCGTACATAGCCGAAGAATTTGAGTGTCCAGTCGTCCGTCCATGCATCATCTGGCAACGTCAGGAAATCGCCGGGTCGAGCACTGCCAGCGTTGTTGACCAAGATGTCTACGCGACCGAACGTGTCGTGGCATTTTTGCACGACGGCTTTGATCGCTTGGCCGTCGGTCAGGTCAGCCTGTATCCCGACAATGCGACCTTCACCGTGTTGTCCCGCTAGCTGCACGGTTTCTTCGAGCGCTTCTTTGCCACGAGCGCACACCACGACTGATGCGCCCTCAGCCAGAAACCCGAGCGCCGTGGCTTGGCCGATGCCCTTGCTGCCACCGGTGACGATGGCGACTTTGCCTTCGAGTCCGAGTTGCATACGTCCCTCCTGTTGGGAAGCGAAAATCGAGGGGCGAGACCAACTCGCCCCTCTCGCCTCACGCTGGCTGGAATTTCGCCAGCTTTACGCCCGGCTCATGTTCTTCGAAGACGACTTGGACGGGCATGCCCATGCGGATGTCGTCGTTCTGCACGTTCACCAGATTCGTGACCATGACCAAGGTAGGATCTTCATCGAGCTGCACCTGCGTGACGTTGTAGGGCACTTTCTCTACGGCCGCAGGGTGGACGGGGTGCGTGATGATCGTCCAAGAATAGACAGTGCCTTTGCCGCTCATTGTGATCCACTCGTGGCGCAGTGAATTGCAGTACGGGCACATGGGCCGTGGTAGCCAACGGAACCGGCTGCAGTCGGCACAGCGCTGCATCAACAGCTCGTCGCGGTTACAGCCATCCCAAAATTCTTGGGCGTCGAAATCAGGAACGGGGCGGGGAAAATTCGGAACTTCTGCCATCGGGTACTCCTCCTTGTTTGCTCTCCAGGTACTATCCAAGAATCTGGCGGGTTTCCAGGGAGGGGGAGAAACTAACGCGCGCCTCCATTTCCTTCTTCAAACTGCACCTCGTAATAATGGATGGTGTCGTTGCCCTCTACTGCTGTACCGACCTCGCGGACGGAGGTGAGGAGATAACGCCCGAGTGGCAAGAGTTCGCTCATCTCGTACTCCTTGGCAGTCCCGCGTGTGGAATAGGTAGCCGCGCGTTCGAGCTTGCGGTACAGCGAGCGTACGGTAATGTCGCCACCGCGAGGCGGAGGGCCGTCTGTGTCCCACTGGCCGTTGCGTTCGGTGGCCGAGAGATAGGCGGTGCCGGTGGTGCGCTGTACCGTGTAGGTGGTCGCGCCAGCGTAGTAGACACAGCTCGCTTGAGAGCAGGCGAACAGCGCCACGATGCTCCAGCAGACCGCTTGGCCGACTGTGCTTGCGACTTTCTTCATCCTCGCCTCCCGAAAAAACGAAAGGCGCACCGCCGTGCGCCCCTCCTACGTTCACGAAGAACGGTCGAACTTGTTCCCCGAAGAGAGCCTACTCAATGGGCATGTGCTCCATGTCCATGACTATGCGCCGCCGCAGCTTTCTTGCCCGCAGGTTTGCTGCTGGCCGTGTGGCTGTGACCGTGCCCATGGTCATGGCCGTGATCGTGGGCCGGTTTTTTGTTGGTTTCTTGTGAAGCTCCGTGACGGCGAAAATGGTGGTGATCGTGTCCATGCGACGGTGTGGCCACCACTGGCTCGGGTATCCCACGTTGTTTGCGCAGCTCTGAAGATGCTGCTTGCTTATCGTCGTATTCCGCGCCACGTCCCGCTTTGTGGGCGACGAACCGTTTGAGCGACGGCTCGTCCATATGACACGAGAGCGGCACTTGCCGATACTGCATGCACAAGGGCCGCGGGTCAGTGGACTTTTGCGCGACTAGCGGCGTCTCGCCGTCGTGATGACCGTTGCTGCCAGAGGCGATAGCGAATGCCGAGACGGTACGCGGTGCCTTGCGCCCGCAATCCGGGCACGGTTTCTTCTTGGCCATCTCGCTCAGCGACGTGAGCAACTCGAACGTCTGGTCGCACGGCAAACAGTAGTATTCATAGATAGGCATGATGGCCTCTCGTGCTACTCAATCGCGGTTGGGGCGTGTGGCAGGTCGATCCAGTCTTCGGGATCGTGGCTGATCCAGATAGTGGCTTCGTGGAGATCGCGGAGGGCTTTCACCCGCTGGATCGACAACGCCGCTTGCGTGGGATCGGTATCGAGCGGCATGGTTGCTCCAGTGTCGATCTGGTCGCGCAGGTGGATGGTGTCACCCACCAACAAGATTTTCCGATTAGGCAGGCGCACGTACAACGAACACTCGCCCGGCGTGTGGCCAGGAGTCTTCAGCATGTTGAGGCTGCCGTCGTCGAACATATCGAGATCGCTGTCGAGTTCGATCCAGTTGAAATTGCGCGTAGGGACAATGTCATCAAAAATAAAGGCCCCACGGCGGTCTGGGTCCGGCCAGTAAGCATAACGCAGCTCGTTGGCCATGATGAGAAACTTCGCGTTGGGGAAGGCGTGCATGTACCCGGTGTGGTCGAGGTGCAAGTGCGAGATCACCACGTACTTCACATCGCTCATTTTATAACCAAGCCCCTGGATTTGGCGGTCGAGCAGCATCTCTTTGGGATACTTCACCTGCAAGGCTGCGGCAAACGGCCCCCAGTAGCTCGGATCATCTGCCACTTTCGGGTGACACCCAGTGTCGAACAGCACCAAACCCTTCTCGTGTTCGATGAGATAGGCCGGACACGGCACAGTGACGAGGTCATTAGTGGCACCATGCATTAACAAGCTGCGCGGGACGGTGAGTTCCGCATTGGGCAACGCCCACATTCGTTTGGCTGTTCCGTTCGCCATGACTTTCCCTCCTGTTCCGTCAGTTTTGCAGTCCGCGTCCACCGGGGCACGCGGAGCGTATGCTAGTAGAGGTACAGAATGGTGTCAAGGTTTGCGGAATCGGTCGAGCAGTCTAACTGTCGGGCAGGCTAGCAGTTGGGAGGTCAGTAGAGGTGAGAGACTGAGACAATGACGGTTCACACCATTCTGAGCACTGGCTGCAAACGATGGATGATGCGACAGCCGGGCGGGAAGTAGCCGCTGCCGTTGTCCAAAAGTACAGCATGGAGACCGGCACGTTGTGCGCCGACGATGTCGATGCTGTAGATGTCGCCGACATACAGCGTCTGTGCCGGCTTGGCTTTGAGCTTCTTCAAGGCGTGGTGAAAAATGCGGGGATCGGGTTTTTCGACGCCGACGTCGTGCGAGTCCACAATCACGTGGAAATACTTCGCGATGCCGCAACTTTCGAGCACCGAGGCGATACGTCCATCCGAATTCGAGACAACGCCAAGGGTAAGCCCACGGTCACGTAATTCTTGCAGCACTGACGGTGTGGACGGCGACATGGACCGCCACAGGTTCCTTTGCTGGTGCTCAGCCTCGAAGATCGCAAGGAGACGAGTCGCGACACTTTTCTTGATTCCTAGGTGATCGAGCATGGCAGCAAAATACGGTTGACGGCGAGTTTCATCGGTGTCGGCCACCGCGTCGTCCATGCGCCGGTCGACTGCGCGTTTCGCCGACCCTTCTGCTTTACGCACGACTTGCAGGGTCGCTGTGATACCAGCCTGCCGCAGCGTCCGGTGAATAAACCGCAGATCGGCGTGGACTAAGGTCCCACCAGCATCGAAGAGCACAGTGGTGATCGACGGTTTTTCTTCAAGGACTGGCTGCTCGCTACTCGGTGCTCGGTACTCGTTTTTCATGACTCGTTACTCAGCACTGTTTAGCGTCCTTTCGGCAAGCCCAGAACACGCTCCCCGGCGATGGCGCGTTGGATTTCGTTGGTGCCGGCGGCAATGGTGCCAGCCCGGGAACTGAGCATGCGGTGGGACCAACGGGCGTGGTCAATGGCGAACGGTGAGCCTTTATCGAGGATCGAGTATGGCCCCAACAGCTCCATAGCAAAATCGGCGATACGCAGATTAAGTTCCGTGGCCGAGACCTTCGCGAATGAACCTTCCGGCCCCGGCGGCAAGCCTTTGAGCTGGCGGGTCAAGCGTCGCAGCTCGTTGTATTTGAGGGCCTGGGCTTCGATGGCGAACTGCGAAAGTTTCTGACGCACGGCGGTGTCTTCGCTCGCTGGTTGCCCTTGGATCTCGATACGCTTGGTCAAATCGTACAGTTGCGGCAACAAGCGCTCGAAGCGATAAAAGTTGCCGGTGGCAGCGCGCTCGAACATCAAGGTGGTGACAGCAACCATCCAGCCGCGGTTGAGTTCGCCGACGAGATTCTTTTTCGGCACGCGCACGTCCTCGAAAAAGACTTCATTGAATTCAGAGTCCCCGTTGATCTGCACCAGCGGGCGGACTGTGACGCCTGGAGTCTTCATATCCACCAGCAAGTAGCTGATGCCCTGATGTTTCGGGGCGCTGGGGTCAGTGCGGACGAGCAGGAAGATCCAGTCGGCGTGTTGCGCCCAACTGGTCCAGACTTTCTGACCGTTGACCACAAAATGATCGCCGTCTTCGACCGCGCGTGTTTGCAGTGAGGCGAGGTCGGACCCCGAACCCGGCTCGGAATAGCCCTGACACCACAGCTCGTCTGCCGGCAGAATCGTTGGCAAGTACCGTTGTTTTTGCTCTTCCGTGCCCCAGTGCATGAGCGTCGGGCCTAAGAGCGTGATCCCGCTCATATTGACGCCGGAGGAGGCACCAAGGTGTGCAAGTTCTTCGTTGAAGATCACTTGCTCGATGACCGATGCGCCGCGACCGCCATACTCCTTGGGCCACCAGAGCCCGATCCAACCGCCCTCGTGGAGATTTTTATGCCATGCCTTTTGTCGCTCCCAGCGTTGTGGCGGTGGCAAGTCTTCGTCGCGGCCTCCGCGAATATCGTCTGGGACATTGGTGTTGAGCCAGGTGCGGACTTCCTGACGAAACTGTTCTTCTGCGTGAGAATAGCTGAAATCCATACCACCCTCCTTAGTGATGGGACAGGTATACCAAAGCTACAGCGAGCGACAAGGGTGGCCAAGATGCACATCCAAGCGTGGCCAGAGCGAAAAGTATGATCTGCCTTGCCCCTTTGCGCCTTGTCCCATGACACTATCCACCGTAGGATGCCTAAGGTAGAGCCGGACAGGAGTAGATCTATGACCGCCTTACAGAAAAGAATTGAAGCGATCGAGAAAGTCGGAGCTGGAACACTGGCCGACCACACGCTGCAGAAACTAATTCTCCTCCAAGTCCAGAAATATGAAAAGCAGCTCGCGGAAGTGCGACGGGAACTGGAATCTTTTGAGCGGCAGTATGGCATGACTTCTGAAGAGGGCTATCGGCGCTTTATGGTCGGCGAATTGGGCGATACTGGAGAGGTGATGGAATGGATGGGGCTGTACGACGATGTGCTCCTGTATCGTGAACGGATTACGACACTGCAAGCGGCAGCCGACACATGATCGAGGAGTATCTCCGAGAGATTGACGAACTGCTCATTGCTAGCCCGGCAGTACGCTCCGTCGAAGTCGTCCGACGCGCCCTACGAAACACGGAATGGGAACGCGTCTTACATTACCGTTACCGCGTCTTCCTGGCGGATGGCGGCCTAGTGGAGATGAGCGAACGTCTCGTGGAAATGCGCGGGGTGATGACAACCACCACGTATCGGTATCATTGGCAAGACGCGCAGGGACACTTGCGTAAACGTTGGGATAATGCCCCACATCATCCGAATGTAGCGACGTTTCCCAATCACTTGCATGACGGAGCAGAAGAGCATGTGGTCAGCCACGTCGCGATCACTGGAGCTCAGGTCTTGCGGCAAATTCTTGCAGCAATGGAACGTTAGGAGACCCTATGGATTTCGCTTTCACCGACGATCAACGCTTACTCCAACAGACGCTGCGGCAATTCGCCAAGGAAAAGCTGCTGCCCAACTATGCACGCTGGGATCGCGGCGAGAAAATTAGCCGCGAGGAAATCCGCGAGGTCGCCAAGCTCGGTGTCTTCGGGTTGCGCGTGCCTGAGCGCTTTGGCGGGCAGATGGCTGACTACGTGTCGTGCGGCATCATGGCCGAAGAACTCTCACGTGGCGATTTCAACTACAGCCTTTTTATCCAACTCG
Organism: Pseudomonadota bacterium; assembly: GCA_005804965.1. Lineage (GTDB taxonomy): Bacteria > Desulfobacterota > Binatia > Bin18 > Bin18 > SYOC01. The sequence continues at coordinate 1,803 of SYOC01000092.1, read as the reverse complement.
GTCTGATTGCCTCGGAGCTGCTGTCCGACTACGCCCACCCCGAGGTGCAAGCCGAATGGCTGACTCGTCATGCTGCTGGTGATGCTGTGATTGGTTTCGGGCTGACCGAGCCCAGCGCTGGGTCCGATGCCGCCAACATTACTACTCGCGCCGTGCGGTCGGGCGACGATTATCTGATTACCGGCGAGAAAGCGTCGATCACCTTTGCCGGGTATGCCGATGCCTGTTTGGTATTTGCACGTACCGGGGAGTCGGGTGCCCGCGGCATTTCTGCGTTTCTCGTGCCGCTCGATAGTCCCGGCGTAACGCGCCAAGTGTACAAAACTCCCGGCGAACGGCTGACTCAGCGTGGCTCGCTCTTTTTTGACAGCGTGCGGATTCCGGCACGCAACCGTGTTGGCGACGAACGCGGCGGATTCGCGCAAGCGATGGTGGCCTTCGATTTCAATCGCGCCATTATCGGCCTTGCCTGCGTGGGCGCTGCCCAGCAATCCTTAGAAGAAACCATCGACTATACCAAAGGCCGCCACGTGTTCGGTAAACCGCTGGCCAAGTTCGAGGGCGTGGCGTTTCAAGTCGCTGAGCATCTCACATTGATCGAAGCCGCGCGGCTGGTGTCGTACAAATGTCTCTGGCTGAAAGAGCAGGGGCAGAAACACACCAAGGAAGCCGCGATGGCCAAGTGGCTGGGGCCGAAAGCCGCCGCCGAGGCAATTCATGCGTGCCTGATTCTGCATGGCCATTATGGCTACAGCATGGACCTGCCGCTTGAACAACGCTGGCGTGATGTCGTGGGCTTGGAAATTGGCGATGGTACACCGGAGATTATGAAAGGCGTCATCGCTCGCGAGGCGTATGGGCGAGAGTTCACGGCATATCGGGATTAACGGCAGGTGCTGGGTGTTCGGGGTGAGGGATTAGGGACGAGAGCGAACTCGACTCATGACCATTGCGCGGCGGCTCGTCCGGCGAGATACCCGGTCGCCCACGCCCACTGAAAGTTGAACCCGCCGATGCGTCCGTCACAGTCGAGCATTTCCCCAATCAGATACAGCCCCGGCACTTTGCGCGAGGCCATGGTGCGGTAGTCGATCTCTTGTAACGGTACGCCGCCAGCGGTGACTTCTGCGAAATTCCAGCCACGCTCACGTTCGACTGGAAGCAGGAAGTTGCTGAGCCCATGCCCCAAGGTGCGCCGCTGTTCGCGGGACAATTGACTCAACACGGCAGTAGGATCGAGTGTCAGCGCATGGAGCAGCGCCTGAGCGAAACGATCTGGGAAATGCTCGGCCAGCAGTTTGCCCAGAGAGACGCGCGGACGTGCCTTGGCCGTCGCAACGAGGTGCGCCTCGACGTGCTCGAAACGCTGCCCGGGAAAGAAGTTGCAACGTAGCTCCACATGCTTGCCGCTGGCGCGGGCGACCACCCAATGACGGCTCGCGTCCATCACCACCGGACCACTCACCCCGAAATGCGTCCACAGCAGACTGCCGATGCGGCGATCAATGACTTTGCTGTCTGAGATCGTGCTGAGTTCGACTGGTAGAGCAATGCCAGAGACCGCAGCATGAAACATCGGTTCTTGGAGCACGAGCGGCACCAGGGCCGGATAGGTGTCGGTAACAGTGTGCCCTAAACGACGCACGAGACCCCAGCCCGAGCCGTCGCTGCCAGTGCGTGGCAGCGAGCGTCCGCCAGTGGCCATGATGATGCGCTGCGCGGTCAGTTCCCCGCGTTCATGACGAATGAGAAACGAGGCCGCGCCATTGGGTTCCTTCTCCCCGTTGGGGAGAAGGTCAGGAT
>SYOC01000091.1 GCA_005804965.1 Pseudomonadota bacterium | reverse complement strand
GCGCCGCTGTCGTTTCGATGAATTGGCCATCGCGAAATGATGCCAAATTCGGCAACGTTGCGAAACTCGGGAAGCTCAATCCCCGTGGGCGTTTAAGCCGCATTCACCTTTGGATTTACCCACTCGATTTACTGATGAGCCAATATTTTAAATGAGGCGCTGAGGATCGGCTGACGATCGGACTCATTTGAGTCGCGCCGACTTGGCATAAGCCTCTTTCTCTTGTGCCCGAGCCGGCGTGATTAAAGGTTCGACCGAACCCGGTGTTCGTAGCGGCCGAAAAACGTGCCCGGAGAGAAAGAGATCTCACTAAAGGCTGTTCCAACCCCCGCCTCGAGGATCGGCCTGCTGTATTGATAACCTCGCCGATGCGGCTGGTTTTGGAAAAATCGGCCATGGGGGTCGACCATGACGTAAGAGCGTGTCATGTCGCTATTGTCCTCGAACGTGATCCGAGGGTGGCAGGACTTGTGCCGGCTCACGAAATTCTGGAAAGCGTCCCCGTCAACGCTCAACGCGTCCGTGACGACGGGAAGCATTCGCATGACCTTCCAGTGATCAGGTTGAACCCGGCGGATCAGCTCTGACATGTCCTCGCCGACATTTACAGAGTTGATGACGGTATTGATCTTGATCGCAATGCCTGGTCTTAGTACGCGCGCCTGACGGGCAATGGCGACGATGTCATAGGGGGATGCTTGGCCTCTTGTGGGGCAGCCCCTGCCGATTGCAACATTTGTCTCCTGACGGAGTGAATCGACGCTGAGTCCAAGCATATCTAGATAGGGAACGACTGCGGCAATCGCTTCAGGGCGGCTGCCGTTCGTGATCATAGACACATTGAAGCCGAGCGCTCTTGCTCGGCTGGCAATATCTGTCAGGCGGCTTCCTAGGAGGGTCGGCTCACCTCCTGCAATGCTTAGACGCTGAGAGCGCCAACGGAGATTCTGGCGTAAGGGGTTTGCAAGGTTGGAGGCATTAAAGAAGTCGACTAGCGTGGCGAGCAGATGGAAAGACGCAGCTTCATTCTTCCAGAGTTCGGTCTTGGTCTCAGGCTTCTCCCATGATGCGTAGCAGTAGCGACATCTGAAGTTGCAGGCTTCGGTGACGTGCCGGTTGATGACCAGTTCGTCGATGTCTGGGATGGCGGGCATGGATGAACCTCCGGGTGTTGGGCGGTGCCCAACCGCACCACTGTCGAACCCGGTAATCCATGAAACCGCTCGTACAGCGAGAAACCTGACGAGAAATAGGCCCTAATATCGTGGGTGTACGGGGCATTTCGTTCCGCGTTAGCCCCGGTATTGGCATACTTGCCGGCCGCACAACCCGCTCGGACTTACACAATGGGCACCATCCCTAGCTTTGAGGCCATCCTGCTGGAGATTCAGCAGTCTTTTGGCCTCAATGCGCTTCAGACTGTCCAAAAATTCCGCTTTGTAAACAAAGAGAAGAAACTCTCCGACCATCTGGAACTGGCTCGCAAGATCGTCACGGGGGTTCTTGACGCGCTGAGGCTCAGCAATGAACCTAAACTCCTTCGCGATCTCCTATTGACCGCGGAGCAGCATTTTCAATTCAACAACGCGGTCGCAAACGAGACCCGCACGTTTGCAGTCGACGACCGCCAAATTGCCTGGTGCACTCTGGCCTATCAGTTCATCCCCGGCCTGGGGCGGCAGTATGCCTTCTGGAGCAAAGTAGCACCTGTCGCACCTGGCATGTCAGGGGGAGATCTTTGGTTCTTGCCCCGCCCGCTTCCCTCCGAGCCCTCTCACTTGCGGCTGCCCGTTCAAGTCGTGGTTGAGTGGTGGCTGGACCTGCTGGATTGCTCCCTGGACACCATCTGGGATGAAGCTGGCGGCGCCGACCGCGTTCGGACAATCCAGAACTGGAAAGCCGGAGGCTTGCCGAGCCCCTCGGTTATCGACATGTACTTTCTAGACGATCACAAGTTTAGTTACCCAGGAGCATACCAAGAGGGCCCTCAGGGCACCCTCCCCCATAGATTCCAACACGTGCTCGACTTTGTACGGAATCGTGAGCTCGATGCTGCCGTGCTAGCCCAAGAGATACCCAACGTACCCGCTACGGTCTTTCAGGCCGCACTTTCTGCGACTGCGACCGACGAAGAGAAAGCCAGATGTGTTGCAGCGGTTAAGGGGCGCTGGCAGGCCCCGACTAATGACACGGTCCGCCGCCGGTTTCTTCTGGCTCGTGCCGTGCAGGATGGATACATCCGCTTGGCGAAGCTCTTCTCCCCTGGCGTGGAACCAAATTGCTCCGATCCTACCCGCAACAAGCTGCTCCAGTTGACGCAGCTGTTTGCAAAGGCCTACCGGCTCACTGTCGAAGCTGGCCGGAGTTCCAAATCCGAAGCCGAATCAAACACCCGCTTCACCGTGACCACACCGGACTGGCTGGCTCAAGATCTTCTATATTCGATCATGCCTCGTCAGGATGACACACCACTGGAGTTCTTCGCGCGATTTCTAACAGATAAGTTCCGCGAGCTTCAGGGTGGCGCCGAGGTTAGTGACCTATTTGCAGAGGGGAAGTTGTCCGCCGGCCCAGCTACTCGGCCTACGGATGCTACGGCGGTAGCGGCCCGTCGGGAGATTGAAGGATTAATCGAGCGGCTGACAGTGGCTATCGAAGCCGGGCATCGGGCCGAAGCTGAAAGCCTTCTCAAGCTGCTGAAGGGGCATCCTCGAAACGCGGAGTTCCAAGCCGATATCCAGTTCCACGAAGGTCGGCATCGTCTTTGCGGCAACGATGTCGATGGAGCAGTGAAATGCTTCGACGCCGCGTTCGATAGGTGCAAGGGTGGGGGCTACGGAAGCCTGCGAAGGCACGTCGCGGACGCGTGCTTGGGAGCGGCAATGGCTTTCGATCGCTTCAGCGAGAAGCACGAACAGTACTTTCGTGTGGCCGCACTCACGCTGCATCCGTCCGAGGCAGAAGGGCACGACCCTATTCTGGAGCTAGAGCACGGAATCACGTTCAGAGATACCGCTGTTAGGTCTTCTGAGCGATTCTGGAACGTCCTTTACCAGCCCTATCCCGGAGTGGAGCGACTAGCGCCCGCCGACAAAGATTTAAAGCAATTGCTGCCTGAGTTTTTTCAGCTAGCGACGAGCAATGACGAAGGGGACCTGCGCCAGTGGATCGGCGCCAATAGAGAACGCCTTTACACGCGATCTCGGGATGTTAGGGCGGACACCTTTCTCGGCGTGATGCTGAAAATGGTCAACATGTATGAATCGAAAGTTCGAAATGCTCGCGTTTCATCAAATTTGCATCAAGGCTTCGGCGAACCCGCCAAACGCCTGAGAGCCGGCCTATACATTTTGGCCAGCGACATGGAACTGAAGGCGCTGAACGCCGCCGATTTCAAAAAGCAGACACCTCTCATGCTAGCTGCAAATCAGGGCGACACAAGGCTCGTAAAGATTTTGCTCGACCGTAAGGTTGATGTTGACGCGCAGGATGTCGTGGGCAGGACCGCGCTCCACGCTGCCGCGGCTTCACGCTCGAGCGAGAGCTATCTACTCATTCTCGAAAGGGGCGCCGATCCGAACAAACATACCGTTGATGGATCTTCAGCCCTCCAAACCGCAGTCAAATTTGGCCTCGTCGAAGCTGTCGATGCGACTATCAAGAAATGGCCCAACCGTTTTAATCCGAATGAACTGAATACATGTCGGGCGATTGCAGGCGAAATCCTCGCTCGCTACAAGCATTTTAGGACGCAGTTTGCTAAAGAGAGACGAATGCTCGGTCCCAAGCCAGCATACAAGAAAATCTCAGAAATTCTCGAAAACAGCCACGGCCGCATGCAATCGGAGAAAGGATAGTTACCTGACTTAGTATGTCTGTGATGATCTGAACTAGGTGGCTTGGGCACAGCCGGCGCGCGACTTACTGCCGCATCCTGAATGTATTTGAAATCGAGATAGGGATGGATGCGACATGATTGCCGCATCCATCCCGCAAGGAACTACTACCTCAGACGGGGGAGCCCCTTCGCTGCCTCCGACCGTCGCCAAACAAATCGTTATCGTCCAGGGCTTTCATGATCGCCATCAAATCTTTTGACATTGGAGTGATGGCGGGAAAACTGAACCAGGGTTTTTGAAACATGCTGCACAACCAAATCCCATAGTCGCAGCTTGCATGATCAGCCCCTAGATTGTCGCGCAGTAGAGCGATGTTGCTTGGACTGACAACGTGCCGGAGCTGCGCCGAAGCGTCGACCTTACCGAACACGCGTGCATGAAGCGCCCGGAGCGTCCGTTTCAAGCGTGAAAAAGTCGTGCTCTTTGTGGTTTTAATGCCGAACTGGGATTCCCATGAATTTCGCTTGATGATGTCAGAAGCGTCCGCGAAAGCTGCAAATAGGACTCCGAGATCCCACATAAATAGGTTCATCGATCTCTCAGTCTTTTCAGCTTGGTTTTGCAGGGCGAGCAGCAATGCGGTTGGAGACTTTGCTTTCCCAATCTCATCCCGGAACCTTTCATCATCTGCGTCTATAGAAGTTTTCGTATTCATGGTCGATCCCATAATGTGGGGCAGCGAAATTACGGCCCCTCGTTTTTTACAAGAGGCGGTTTGGCTAGCTGATTGGCCATAAGAAGGCTCAGAACGGTCAATTTGGTCAGTTTCAGGAATACGCCGGAGTGCGCCAAGGTTCGCGTTGGCGCAAGTAACGAGAGGACTCTACAGGCGCGAATTCGCCCAGGTGCGCCGGGGTGCGACTTCAAGGGCTACCAGTCTTCGAACCGCTCTGGTTGTTGTTTTGAGTTGAAGCCCTCTGCAATGTTCTCGGCGGAGATCCGTCTAAGCCAACGTTTGGCTTCACTTCGCTTTATGCGTACGGCTCGGCCAATCTTCACCGTGTTCGGGCCCAGCTCTCGCCCCTGAAGTGAAAAATAGGTTGTCCTGCTGATATTCATCAGTTCGCAGAACTGTTCGATGCTGAGAAGCATCGGTATCCGGGATGACGTCATATCTTGGCCTTTCAAAAAGTGCGGGCGCATTGTGACGAGCACATGCGACTCAAAATTAGCGTCGCCGTGAGATCGAAATTCCGCCCGCACTTTTCAAAAGCT
>SYOC01000090.1 GCA_005804965.1 Pseudomonadota bacterium | reverse complement strand
GGGTTAGGAAAACGAATCCCCAGCCCCCAGTCCCTAAATTACACCTTCTTTCTCTAAATCGGCTCTTTCCTGCTTCGTCAGCTTCAGCAGCTCGTCATAGACGTAGTCGTTATCTTCTCCGTAACACGGAGCTGCGCGCTCGGTTGGGCCACCTTGGTTCACCGTGCCATTGGTGAAGTGAAACGGCACGTCTTTTATCGGCCATTCACCAATCTCGCTATGTACTAAGGGAATAAGCCAACGCAGATGTTTCAACTGCGGGTCGCGCTCAATACGGTCTTGCGCCGTCTGGCAGACCCCTGCCGGAACACCGGCCTGCTGCAAACGCTCTTGCAAAGCAAACGGCTCTTTATCACTTGTCCATACGCCTACGTACTGGTCTAACTCGTCTTGATTGAGCACCCGTGCAGCGAGCGTGGCGAACTTGTCCTGTTGCGTCCAACTCGGGGTACCCATCTCTCGCACAAGGGATTTCCATTCGTCATCGTTGCTGACGGCAAGAGCAATCCAACGATCCTCGCCAACACAGCGATACGCACCATGAGGCGCAGCCATTTTGTAAGGCGAGCGGTTTCCTGTCCGTTGATACGAGCGACCGTTCACCAGTTGATCCAGCACCGCCGTGCCAGTCATATAGATGGCAGGCTCCACTTGTGAGCAGTCGAGGTATTGGCCTTTCCCGGTACGTTTCTTGTAGTAGGTGGCGCACAGTATAGTCAGGGCGCAATAATACGCCCCACTCCAGTCCATGTACGAAAACCCCCAACCAGCAGGCGGCTGCGGTGCCGGCAAGCCGGACTGTTCAGTGAGTCCACTCACGGCTTGGGCGATAGGTCCATAGGAAGCAAATTTGACATATGGACCTTTGTAGCCCCAGCCGGGTTGCTGCATGTAAATAATGTCGGACTTGATCGACTTGAGAGTATCGTACCCAAGCCCCCATTTGCGCATGGTTTCGGCAGTGAAGGATTCGACCACGACATCGCTGACTGCGACCAAGCGCTTGAACAACTCGCGTCCTTTGGGGTGAGCCATATTCAGACTTACCGCTCGCTTCCCAGCATTAATATCGTTGAAGGTACCGCTACGGTTCACGCTCTTGACGCTATCTTTGTTTAAGCCGCTCAAGTCGAGCGCCTCGGCTTTTGCGGCCCCTTCATTTTGCGCTGGGGCAAAAGGCCCCATGTAGCGGAGAAAATCGAGGCGGTCACGCCATTCGATGCGGATGATCTCGGCTCCCAAACTCGCGAGTAATCGTGGTCCGCCAGCACCGGCGAGCAGCCAAGTCAGGTCTGCGACACGGACTCCTTCTAGTGGTCTCACTCTTCGCTCCTTTCCCTCGCTCCAGGGGCTAGGGGGTGGGTGTTGGGGGTTAGAAGGAACCAACCCCCAACACCCAATCCCTAGATAATTTCTCGTTCTTTCAGTCGCATCACTTCCTCTCGCGACATCCCCAACTGCCGATATATATCCTCGTTATGCTCGCCGACGAGCGGTGCGCGTGGCCCTTGTCGCCACGTCACTTCATTTGGCAGCATTGGCGCACCGATGTAGGAGAAGCGTTGCCCGAGTTCAGGATGTTCCACTTCAGTGAAGGTCGCCCGAGCTTGCCATTGTGCGTCGCCGAGGTTTTCTTCAGGAGTACGGATCGGTGCCCACGGGATGCCAAGGTCCTGCCCACCTCGCCAAATTTCTTCCATGTCGAAGGCAGCCACACAGTTGGCTTGCACGTCAGCGAAGTGCCGCGCGAATTCGATGCCTTTGCGGCTGTTGGGGTCCTGATACTTTTCGCTCGTCAAATCCCCAGCGTGTCCCTTCTCGTCGAAAAATTTCACGACGGTCTCATAACCACCAGGAAAAGGATTCGCCAGAATAATCGAGTAGCGCCCGTCTTTCGTGGGAAACTGCACTTCCGGCCCTACGGCTGGCTGCGCATGACGCCCGGTCTGGCGGTAACACGCCGTCTGATTGTAAATCCAGTACGGCACGTCGATCTCGGTACACACACTCACGGCTTGATGAATGGGCACGTCGATCATCTCGCCTTCTCCAGTCGTCTCGCGTCCGATCAACGCGCCAACCGTAGCAATAAATGCCTGATTGCCGGCGATGTGATACGCATGCCACATCTGTGGCGCAATCGGCGGCGTATCATAGGTGCCATCTTCTTTGGGGTTGTACCCACAACACATCATTTGCCCGCCCAATGCCAAGTGCACCAAGTCGTTGGCCTTATAGTCGCGCCACGGGCCGCTACGACCAAAGGGCGAGAGCGCGACGTAGATCAAGCGTGGGTTAAGCGCTTGCAGAGCTGGCCAGTCCAACCCAAGTTTCGCCAGAGTCTCAAGCGGTAGAGAGTCCAGCAGCACATCGCTCTGGGCAATCATTTTCTTGAGCACTTCCGTCCCTTCGGCAGAGTGAATGTCAAGCGTCACTCCACGTTTGCCGAAGTTGTAATGCCAAAAATACAGACTGCGGTCAGCATGGGGTTCGTCGTGGTAGAACGGGCCGAGGGAGCGAGTAGGATTGCCGCCAGGAGGCTCAACTTTCACGACATCGGCCCCTGCCCCAGCGAGCAGCTTCCCGCAGAACTCGCCTTTTTCATCGGCTAGTTCGAGGACTTTAACGTCAAATAAGAATCCTTGCATAAGTGCGATTCCTGAGTGCTGAGCGAAGGAGAATCCAGGAGCCAGAAACCAGAATGTGGGACAAAATCCTTCTGCCTCCTGAATTCTGGTTTCTGAATTCCGACCCCTTCGTCTTACATAAGAGAAGTTCCTGCCGACTCACCGCCGTAGCTGGCGAACGGCACGGTCTGCGCCCGCGCGGTGGGTTCGGTGATGACATTCAGCAGGGCTGGTCGTCCGTTCTCCACCTCTTTCCAGGCGCGTTCCATGGCCGGGCGCACGGCTTGCGGCCCTTCAACTAGCTCTCCGTAGGCCCCCATACTCTGCGCAATCTGATCGTAGCGGACGTTTCCAAGATCACGACCCGGCACGTGCATGTTGTTTCCAGGGCTGGCAGTCCATCCACCGTTGTTGCTCACGACTACCAACACGGGCAGTTGCCGACGCACGGCGGTATCGAGTTCCATCATATTAAGTCCAAGCGAACCGTCGCCATGCAGCACCACCACTGGACGATCCGGAGCCGCAGCTTTCGCACCAAGGCCAAACGGCAGACCAACGCCCATACAGCCATTCGGCCCAGGGTTCAGCCGCGAGCCTGGCGTAAAAGAAGGAATAACTTGGCGCGACATATTCATGATTTCATGCCCGTCCACCGCCAAGATGCCGTTGCGCGGAATGAAATCACGCACTTCTTTGCACAGCCGCATCGGATGCACCGGCGTCTGGTTTGAATTCAGCAATGGAGACATCTTTTCACGATTCTCGCGATCCTTGGCACCACGCTGTTGCACCCAAGCAGAATTTTCGCCGAAACTGACGCGCCCTTTTGCCACTTCCGTCAATTGGCGAAAGACGGCCTTGGCATCACCAACGATGCCGAGCTCGATGCTACGTGTGCGTCCGATTTCTTCGGAATCTACGTCTACCTGAATGAATTTCGCCTCGGGAGAGAAGCGCGGCGGGCGACCATAACCGATGATGAAGTTGAGACGCGTGCCAACCACAAGCACGACATCAGCCTCTCGTAGGGCATAGGAACGTGCACCAAGGAGACTGAGCGGATGATCGTCGGCCACAATGCCACGGCCTTGGGGCGTCGTGAAAAACGGAATCCCCGTCGTCTCGACGAACTGCTGCATCTCAGCCCCAGCGTCTGACCAAAACACGCCGCTCCCGGTGATGAGTAAGGGCTTCTTCGCGCCTTTCAATATGTCCACAGCCTTTTCAATCGACTGGCTATCAGCGACGGGCAGAGATTTTGCCCCAATGGTCGGACTCGGCCACACGCGCTTTTCATCAATACGCTCGACAAGCATGTTACCAGGCATATCAAAATAGACCGGCCCGGGTTTCCCTTGGCGGGCGCGCAACATGCCCATGTGTACGTACTCCCTGGCGCGGTGGGCTTCGTAGATCCGTGCCGACCATTTGCAAATCGGCTTGAACACTGCAAGCTGGTCGAACTCTTGGAAGTCGCCAAGGTCGTAAAAATGCACAGCCGACGAGCCACCCAACGCCAGGACTGGACATGCGTCGAGAAACGCGTTCGATATGCCGGTGAGAAGGTTCGCAGCACCAGGGCCACCAGCTCCCATACACACGCCGACTTTGCCAGTCACGCGCGAGTAAGCATGCGCCATCATCGCGGCGGCTTGTTCGTGCCGTACATCGATCAAGCGAATACCCAAACGCTCGGCATGCATCGACAGGAGGATGTTTGGTCCACCCATGATGTAGAAGATCGTGTCTACTCCTTCGGCTTTTAATCCCTCAGCCATCAGCTGGCTGCCATCGACTTGCGCCATAGTTATCTCCAGAGAATCGCGGAGCCGGGGAACCGGGGAACCGGAGCATTAATGAGGGTCTCCGATTCTCCCGTTCTCCGTTTCTCCGGTTCTGTTTAATTGAGAACAGAGTCAAGGACAGATAAATTCTCCCCAAGAAGGAGGGCTCTTACGAGCCCTTCCCTCCTTCCCTCCTGGGGGTCCCCGCCGCTCACGCAGCGACCCCAGCGCTACGCAGCAGCCAACCCGGCAGCATGTTCAGACAATCCTCATCAAAACTCACTACGCCAAAGAGCGGCCAGTAGTGGAGCCGTGGCGGCTGCTGGATGAGTCGTCCTGTGCTGCCAGGAAACTGATTTATACAAGCCACTCGGTCATACCTCGGATTTCTCGAAGTCGTACCCGTTCGCATCGGCTGCAACCATCGCAATCCTATGCGGGGCAAAGGTACGTTCCTCCGCGATGCCTAAGGCGATTTTTTTCAACGCACTCAGATAGTCATCGATCTTTGTGAAGTGCTTGAGCGCCCAATGGCGCACCGCCCAGGACTGCGCCAAGACCATGAGGCAGTGGGCCTTCAAGTTCACGTCTCCTCCCGGGAAGGCCCCTTGCTCGACGCCGTAAGATAGTACCTCCTCAAGGAACTGCTGAAGGCGCTCCTCCCCTTCGAGAATACGGCGCTGCTCGGCCACGGTCAGCGATTTGAGTTCTTGATAGCCAAGCACGGTGTAGCGACGCATTTCGTCAATAAGCCGCGCGTAGGATTGATAGGCAAGCCAGAGCAAGTCTTTAGGATCTACACCTTGAGCTTTAAGGCGTTCAAACTCGGCGCGCTGTTCGCGCAACGTGTCTTGCGCACGCTCTTGGTTGCGGGAAAAGAGAAAGAAAAGGATTTCTTCTTTGCTCGTAAAATAATTGAAGACAGAGCCGACACTAAGGCCGGCTTTCTGCGCGATCTCACGCACGCTCGTGCTGTGATAACCGCCATTCAAGAAAAGCCCAGCAGCGGCGGCAGCGATGCGCTCTTTGCCTTCGAGCAAGCGCTTTTCGTCAGCGACCTGAGAAGTCAACTTGCGCTTTTTGCGCAGCACTTGCGCCTTCAAATGCGCTCGCCTTTCTTGCCACCTCGGCCTTGAACTGAGTGAGTGTTCATTCCCAGCGTCTTATGCCAGAAGGGCGCTCCTTGTCAAGGAACGGTGACATTAGACTAGCAAGGAACCGGGGAGCCGGAGCATCGGCGAATATGGACGGAGAAAGTCTCCGCTTCTCCCTACTCTCCGTTTCTCCGGTTCAACTCGTATTAGAGGATCACTGGTCGCATGATTTTCCCCGGCAACCCGCCTTGATAGACTCCGTCGGAAAAAACGATGTTGCCAGCGACGACAGTGTGATACACCCCGCGCGAGCGCTCGATCAATCGCGGCTTGCCACCAGGAAGATCATTGACCCACTCTGGTGGATAGAGACCAACGGTGTCTGGATCGAACAGTACCAAGTCTGCGTCCATGCCTTGCGCGATGCGTCCTTTCTTCGCCTGTCCAAGAAACTCGGCGGGTTCCGAAGTGAGCCGTCGCACGCCTTCTTCCAGGGTCAGCGCCTGTCGCTTCCGCACCCATTCGCTGAGCAAATAGGTTGGCACCCCAGCATCACAATGCTGGTCGACATGAGCACCGGCATCAGACAAACCGATGAGTACGCCGGGATGGGTAATCAGCTCTCGCACCTCATCTGGATTGGTATTGATAACCGACAAGGTAATACCCATCTCCAGGTTTTCGTCGATGGCAAGGTCCAGAATGGTGTCCACCGGGTCACGTCCCCACTGCGCAGCGATCTCAGCGATGCTCTTATTGAGATACTGCTTGTTGCGCTCCTGCTCGACACGCACCACATGCACACAGTCCCACTGGTTGGTGAAGATCGCGCCGCCAACTTTCAGTTCTTTGCGGAAGGTCTCGCGGAACTCGGGTTTGCGATAGAGCGCAATTTGCTCGGCCACCGGACGATTGAACGCCTCTCGCCACGAAGCGAAGCTGGCGAAAATAAATGGCACTTTGAGGGTGTAATACTGCTGGATCGGTCGCGGTGTCACCTGTGGCGGGATGCGCAGCCCTTGCCGCAACAGCGGCTCGATACGATCCAAAGTCTTACGGCACACGCCGGGCATGTCGGAGCGCCCGAGTAGCCCCAGCCACGTTACTGGCCGCTGGCTTTCCGTCGCCACCGCGACGAGCAGATCGAGTTCTTCTTCGCTCATCACACTGACGCTACGTGTCAGGGCAATCTCAATCACCCCGCGCCCGAGTTCACGCATCACACGCCCAAGCGCACATAGTTCCTTCTTCGTCGCCATGCGGCTGGCCAACGGCCTCCCCTGATAGCCGATGTGTTGGTTGAGCAGGCTCAACGAAAAACCATAGGCTCCAGCCTCCATGGCTTGGCGAAACAGCGCAGTCATATGTGCGAGTTCGCTCTCCGTGGCCTCACGTTCCGAGGCTTCCGCACCCATGACGAAGTAACGAAAACTCGACAACGGGACAAGAAACCCGGCATTGAGCGCCACGCCGCGCCGCTGAATCGCCGCCATGTACTGCGGGAAACTCTCCCACTCGTCCCAGGCCACGCCATTGAGCAACACATCTTGCGGCATCGCCTCCACGTTCACGAGGTCCCACGACACAATGTCTTTCTCCTGAGGCCGACACGGTGCCACCCCCACACCGCAGTTGCCCATAAGCACACTCGTCACCCCATGCCAACCAGAACACGTCAACAACGGGTCCCACGACACCTGTGCATCGTAGTGCGTATGAATGTCGATAAACCCCGGTGCCAGCACCAAGCCGTCAGCATTGATAACACGGGCGGCTGATCCTGAGACTTCCCCAACCTCAATGATCTTGCCATCTTTGACTCCCACCGAAGCATGGAACGTTGCCGCGCCCGTACCATCACAGATACGCGCGTCTTGAATTAACAGATCATAACTCATAGCACCCTCCTTATTTCTCACTCACTCATCTCGCCACCCGACGGTAGCATAGAGTCGTAGATCTGCAAGAAGTACCAATTCAGCACTCTACACCTACAACAATCTCTGGCTTTCTCTCGCCTCACGCTCCTCACCCTTTACCGCCGACGCGGCTTTGACTATGATCCCTGCGATTGTTGCTTTATTGCTTTGCTGAGGGAGGGGTTGCCTGTGTTGGAAACGATTCTGTTGGGGCATTCGGACTGGATGTTGCAGTTGGCATTGTTTGTCGTGCGTGTAGCCTTGGGCTGCTGCATCATTGTGCATGGCTTAGGGAAGCTGGGATTTCATCCGACGAACCCTGGCGGGGTCAAAGCCTTTTCTGGTTGGCTAGCCAGCATGAACATCCCGTATCCGCTGCTCAATGCGTGGATTGCCACGATCATTGAGTTCGGCGGCGGCATTCTTTTTACGCTGGGCCTTGGGACGCGCTTTGTGGCTTTCGCCTTGATGGTGAACATGTTCATTGCCGCCTCGACCGGCCACAAAGGTGGCGGCTATCTGATTCTCAATAACCCTCCCGGCGCGGAATACGCCATCAACCTCACCGTACTGTTCGGCATGTTCGTGCTCACCGGCCCCGGTGCGCTGTCGCTCGACTATTTACTCTTCGCCGCATAGCTGTTCGCTTCACTTTCTAAATTGAACCACACGAGATTAGCACCCCCAACTTGTCACCCTGAACGAAGTGAAGGGTCTTGCAGCGAGATTCTTCGCTACGCTCAGAATGACAAGGCCGAGTAGTTACAGGAGCAAGTGTACGAATGTCGGGTGGTCCAATTTAGTTATCTGGCAAAAATCTGCACGACATTGCCAGATGGGTCTTTGGTGGTGAAATACTTCCCGTGACCTCCCATATCGACGATCTCATTCACGGGAATGCCTTTTTTCGTGAGCGTCTCGCGCATCTCCATTAAGTTATCGACTTCGAGTACGACGGTGGCACCGCCGCCGGGAGGTACAGAGCCTTCGCTCGGGTCGGCTAAAGCCACACCAACACCATTGACGTCGAACTGTGTCCAGCGATTGCCATCACGGAATTTAACGTTGAGACCGATGACATCTTTGTAGAAATCAACAGACTCATCCATGTTCTTTACGACGTAGTACGCACTGGAGAATTTTTTCACGGCCATAACAAACTCCTTCGTGTTCACTTGTGGCTATCGGCTTTCAGCTCTTAGCTTTTAGCGTCGCACCAGTCTATACCGCATATTCCCCACTGGCGCTCTGCCTCTGACTCAGTACAATCCGCCGTCATGGAACAAACCCAAGTCCTCGCAGAACCAACGCCAGCTACGGTTCCGTCTGCTTCCCCCGCACGACTCTCCCCGCTCGTGAAGCTCTGTTACAGTCTGGGGGAACTGCCAGTCGCCATCCGCATGGCGTCGTTCAACAACTTCCTGCTCTTCTTCTACACCAACGTTATCATGCTAAGCCCTTGGCTGGCCGGACTTGCCTTGGCGCTTGGGCGTGTCTGGGACGGCCTCAATGACCCGCTCGTGGGGTATTTGTCTGACAACACCACCAGCCGTTTTGGTCGCCGCCGACCGTATCTGTTCGCCAGCGTTCTTCCATTAGGCTTAACGTTCTATTTGTTATGGAATCCACCCGATGGGCTTGGTGCCTGGGGCAACTTCGCCTATCTGGCACTCGCTTACATGCTGATGGATGGCTGCTTCACCTTCTACTCGACTCCGTATCTTGCCCTCGGTGCCGAGTTGAGTCGCGACTATCACGAACGTACTCAGGTGGTGACAGCGCGTGCTATCGTTCATACGCTCGGCGCAGTGCTCGCGCTCGTCTGTCTCAGCCGCATTGTTGGCACCTCACCAAGTGCGATTCAGGAAGGTGTTGCCTTGGGGGTCTCTGGTCAGTCCTCCGAGCTGTTACGCAACGGCTTCGCAGGCGCTGGTGCGCTCCTTGCTCTTGTCATGATCGGCGGTGGGTTGATCGCTTTTTCCGGAAGCCGAGAAGGCGCGATCATCACAGCTCCGCAGCGGCTTTCTTTCTCAGCTTTCTTCCGTTCATTCGTGGCCACCTTGCGTAATCGCCCGTTCCGCATCCAACTGTATGCTTTCGCCTTCCTCGTCTTTGCTTGGGCACTCCACCAACCTTTGACCTTGTACGTCTATCGCGACTGGTTAGCGATGGAGGCACAAGTGCCAACGATAATGACACTCTTCTTTTTGGCCACATTGGTTTCCCTAGGCTTGTGGGCACGGCTCGCCCGCCATGTGGGAAAGAATCGCGCGTTCCAGTTGTGTCTGCTGTGGGGCATGGTGGTCTTGGTAGCTTTTCCGCTGATGCGGGCAGATATGCCGCATGCCTACTTTTACGTGTTCGTCATTTTTATTGGCCTCGGCGCCGGCGGCTATGCACTGCCTGCCTCCATTGTCGCCGATATTATCGACTATGACGAACTCCAGACGGGAGAACGACGCGAAGGACTTTTTTTTAGCTTGTGGACTTTAGTCCTGAAGGTCACGGCGGCACTGGCCATCGGCTGCGTCGGTTTCGGGCTTGGCTTCATTGGTTATCTGCCCAATCAAACGCAAACAGAGGCGACGCTACTCGGGCTCAAGATCATGTATGGCCCCATCCCAGCGCTTTTCCTTTTCATTTCATTGCTCATCTTTCGCCGCTTCCCCCTCACGCAAGCCATGCATGCCGACATCCAACGCCAACTCCAAGAACGAAGAGCGAAAACACAATGATGAATGAGAACTATGAATTATGAACTGAAGGCAAAAGAGAGCGTAGGGTTTCCTTCATCGTTTCCCCTTCTGCCTTCACCATTCATCCTTCATCTTTTCCTCCCTCCCATTCCCACGGCAAGGCGTATTTTTTCTTGTTGTTACAGTCCTTGCAGGCGGGGACGAGGTTGCCCTTGCTCGACTTCCCGCCACGCACGAGCGGCACTAAGTGGTCCATGGTGAGTGTAGCGGGCGGAAATTTTTGCTGACAATAATGACACAGGCCAGACGCGCGTTTACGCTTCCACCATTCCGAATAACGGAGCTCCCGCGCTTTGTTCTTCTCGCGCTGGATGTCGGCAGGGCTGGTCTCAGAAAAAAATGGGTCCATAATCCGAGCGGCTCAATGTGAACCTTCTTCCTGCTCCTCATCGTCGGCAGCAAGCCCCGGCGCTTGCCCAGTCGTACCATTCGTAACCGGAGCGCTCTGGGCGGCTTTTTTCTCCTCTTTTTGCACGGTCTTCTCGTCGCCGCGAGCAGATGTTCCATGGCGATGTTGGCTATGACTGCCCTCTTCTTTTTCTTCGCCAGCCAAGACAGTCGCCGGCGCAAACGCCAGTCCCAAGGCGAGCACCATCGCCACAGCCGATCTCAGAGTTTGCATTCGTTTCCTCCTCATCGCACCCGTTGCCCGTCCTGGGCGTTCAGGGTCCAGTTGTAATCAAGATAGCGCAGCTCGCCATCCGTGGCCGGTAACATAACCTGTTTTTCTTGGCCAACAAAGCGACGGATAAAGGCCACCACCGAGCCATCACGCTCGGCAAAGTCCGCAGCATACCACTCGAAGATGCGCGACAAAGCCACCTGGTTTGCTTCGATATGGTTGCGTCCCAGGTCAGCAAGAAAATCCCGCGTCGCCGCGTCGAGCTGTGCCTCAAGATGTTCAGGGTCATACGCCTCACGGCGCAGTTTCGGGCAACTGCTCGACGCGCACACTAACGCGAAGTGGATGCGCGGGTCATGGAATTTCTTGCGCAAGATGTGATGTTCAATCTCGTCGGGCGTCCGCGCTTTGCCAGCAACCTCGACGGTAAACCAACCGAACAGCCGCTTACGTCCTAACACCCCTTCGGCGGTATAGCCTTGCAGCACTCCGCTCACGATGGCCGCGTTATAAGCATTGAGCCAGAGAGATTTCTCCTCGTCTTCCGCCATGCCATCGGTCTGCGTCTGCGCAAGCGTCAACAAATAAGCATCGAACAAAGCTCGATCTTTTCCCTGCAAGTCACGATAAGCTACCCGCCCCTGGTCATCGACATGGCGGGCCAGCAGGACCGACCATGGGCCGTGATCGATTGCAGCTTGGCCAAGACTTGGGGAAAAGAGAGTCGCCATATACAGAAGTCCTATCATCCACTTTTTCATAAATCTGAGCCGTCACTATTCATAGCCAAAAGGAACGCCGCAGTTCCTCTTCTGTTTCCTTACGGCCTCGGCTATGCTTGCGCCAGCCCATGCATCTTGGGCATTGAGAAGCGCGGTAAAGGAGGAACACTATGCGTCTCGCCGGAAAAACTGCGTTAATCACCGGATCAAGTTCAGGTATCGGTCGCGCCACGGCGCTGCGCTTCGCACGGGAAGGTGCACACGTCGTTATCAACGGACGCGATGAAAAAAAGATCGCGACCGTAGTCAAAGAAGTTGAAGCTGTGGGAGGCCGGGCGCTCGGCATCCGCGCCAATGTCGGCAGCTTCGCCGAAGTCAACGCGATGGTCGAGACTGCGCTCAAAGAATTTGGTCATCTCGACATCCTCGTCAGCAACGCCGGCGTCTTTCATCACGAGTCATTTCTAAACATGACGGAAGAGGAATGGGATGAAGTTCTCACCGTTGACCTCAAGGGCAACTTCAACTGCTGCCGAGCGGTGGTGGGACCAATGGCCGCACAGCAATGGGGACGCATCATTTGCATCACGGCGATCTCCGGGCTCACCGGTTATCCGAATATGACGCACATTGCCGCAGCGAAAACCGGCACCCACGGTTTCGCCAAAGCCTTGGCACGTGAGGTCGCCTCCTCTGGCATCACCGTCAATGTCATCGCCCCAGGGCTGGTCGATACTCCCATTCTGGTGAACATGACTGAAGCAGAAATCGCCGCGTTCACCAAAGCCATTCCAGTTGGGCGTATTGGAAAGACCGAAGAAATCGCTGAAGCCTGTGTCTATTTCGCCTCTGAACACGCGGCTTATACGACAGGGCAAATTCTGAATCTCAGCGGTGGCGGGTTGATTTGAGGGCCTTTCCTTCCTACGCGGAAATCTTTACAAGTCTCAGCGGACAGCCTGTCTCAAGTATGGAGGAATGGATGGCAACGCAACACAACGGCGTGCAGCTCCAAGGAGCCATCGACGCCGATGGACACATTTTAGAACCCCCGGATCTGTGGGAGACATACCTCGAACCCAAGTACCGCGACCGGGCCATGCGTATTCGCGTCAACGGCAACGGCCTGGAATACATGGAGATGGATGGCAAGCCTATGTGGGTGGGATACCCAGGGTTTCCCGGCTCGCTCGGTGGCATGGGCGAGACCAACCTGAGCCCGCGTCCCGAGTTGACCTATATCAAAGGCTCCCCCGCTGCCGCGATGGAGGCCAAAGCCCGGCTTGCCTATATGGACAGCAAGGGCATCGCCAAGTCGGTGCTCTATCCCACGCTGGGACTCTTTCTCGGAGAAAGCAAAGATGCAGAGCTGTATGCTGCGCACTGCCGCGCGTACAACCGTTGGATCGTCGATTTCTGTTCTGACTCCGGCGGACGATTGATACCGATCGCGCAAGTATCGCTAGACGATGATCCCACCGACGCCGCCCGCGAACTCGAACGCGCTGTCAAAGCTGGTGCCAAAGGTGGGTTCTTTTTGCCGTTCAACTGGCAGAAGAAATCCCCCGGTCACCCGGACTTCAACCCTTTGTGGGCCAAGGCGCAAGAGCTGGATATTCCGCTGGCGATCCATCCTACGGCTGATCCGCCGGAGCTGGATGTCCACAAGCGCTTCTCCGAACTGGCGCAAGAAGGCGACTTGTTCAACTTCACTTGGTATATGGACGTGCTGGTGGCGCAAGGCATGATGCAGTCTTTCGTCTCACTGTTCCACTACGGCTTATTCGACCGTTTTCCTACCGTGAAGATGGTGGTGCTGGAATCCCAAGCCGGCTGGATCGGCTACTTGCTGGACCGCATGGACGCCGTGTTCCGCGTGCCCATCGGCAAGACCACGAAGATGAAAGAATCGCCCAGCACCTATTTTCAGCGCCAATGCTGGATCTCGGCTGACCCCGACGAAAAAGCCGTCTCCCCGGTCATTAACTTCGTGGGCAGCGACCGCTTCTTCTGGGCATCGGACTTCCCGCATCCCGACCACATCGGACATTACATGGAAGCGCTGGCAGAAATGGTCGAGCCGCTGCCAGAGACAGCACGGCAACAGGTACTGTGGAAGAACGTGAGCGAGGTCTACAAGCTAGGGGAATAGTGCTGCGTCTTTGATTTCCCTCATCCTTCGAAGGGAGAGGGATGGGGTGCTTTCAAGGGCAGGGTTTTTACCGAAAGAAGAGCAGCGTCGCCATTCCCGCGCACGCGGGAATCCAGGTTTTTGCCCCTGGATTCCGGGTCTCGCGCCGCTCGCCCGGAATGACCCTGCTCCGGCGGCGCAGCAGAAATCATGCACCGTTCGTAGCTCGATTCGTTCCCCAACCCCTAGACCCAATCCCTAACGCCCGTCCCCAGCTACTAGGCGCAGCGCGCACCGACAAGGACGTCGCGGGAGCCTGGGACGAACCAGAAGCGGCTGGACGCGCGCGTATAGGGTGGGGTTGGACCACGACCCACCGCGCACGGAACGACGGATGGTCTCCGTTTCCGGCCCGTGCGGATTCTGTGTCCGACCCTTTTGTTGTTGGTAGTAATCAGAACGGATAGACCCGCTTATCCGTCCCCCGTGCCGCTTTCTCCCACTCCGCTTCCGTCGGTAAGCGCTTGCCCGCCCAACGGCAGTATGCTTGCGCTTGCTCCCAGTCCACGCAGTTGATCGGGTGCTGCTCCCGACCAGCTCGGCTCCAATTGCAGGAGTCGTCAGTCCTTGGATCCGTACATTTCCCAACCCCCACGCACTTCTGATAGTTCGCCACGGTGACTTCGTAGGTGTCGATGGCAAACGCATCGAGAACGACCGTCAGCCCAGGCTTCTCATCGGCCCCGCAGTCCTTATTCACCGCCTCGTTACAACCCATGAAGAATTCCCCAGCAGGCACGGCGACCATGCCCGTGGGGGCGGGAGGCGAAGAGTTGTTACAGGCAGGGAGAAGGATCGCGAGCAGCACCAGTCCCGCCCATAATCGCAGCCGCGCACCTCCAGCCGCGACGTAACCGAGGAGATCTGGGCGGGGATGGTTGCTCAGGATTTCCAGCAAATTCTACCGCGTCTTCCAGGTTGGGTGTCTCCGGCACGGGGGGGATCCTCCTTTACGAAAATGATTTCGCCAAGGGTTCCTTCCACGCTCTTCAGGCTACCTCAGCAAGAACTGCGGGGCAAAGTGCATGGGGGCAATATCGAATTTCTATCTTCTTCGATTCATGGCATGGCACCACCCTCCCAATCCCGCTACTATTTCTTCATGAAAATCGCTGCCATCAGAGAAGTATTTGTCGACGAGTGGGTCGCAACTCAGGTCACCCAAACGGATAAGGCGGATGTGCCATTAGCTGGGGAGGTCGTCTTTCACAGCCCAGAGAAGCAGCGCGTTTACCAGGGAGTAAAGGCTCATCTCGCCCAACACCCTGAAACCAGGATGTTTATCTTTTTCACCGGCGACCCCATTCCCGAACACGTGGAGGTCATGCTTGCCTTCCGCTAGCCGCATCCGGGGGCGCTTGGCTCACGGAGGAGTCCTTTTGGTCCCGGTCAGAGTCGAAGGACAAGACTTCGAATTTCTCCTCGATACGGGCGCTGCGTACACTGCAGTGAGCAAGGACTTGATCGCGTTGCTCGACATTCCTGTTGACCTGCAAAGAACATATGCAATCGCACCGGCGCATGGGCGTGTTTTTCAAGCGCCGCTGGTGACTATAAGAGAGCTTTGGATCGGAGGATTCCGCCTAGCGGCGGTCACGGCTATTGTCCTCGATTTTCCTCCCGTCTTGAAGATTGATGGTGTCATAGGAATGAATATCCTCAGACAATTCCGAATGACTTTTGAGCCGGACACAGCAACACTCATCCTGCGTCGTATGCCAGGAAGTTCGTAGGGGCACGACCTGCCGTGCCCCTACCTGGGCGGCTCGGCGAGCCACCCCTACCTTTTCGGGAAATGACGAGCGCGGCAGAGTTGCAGGGGCGAGGCATGCCTCGCCCTTCTCCGCTCTACTGCCCGGGGTTGAGCAGTGCGCAGACTTCTTTGAGCCAGACGATGCTGGACATTTCGTCCTGCACCAGTGAGCGCAGCAACTCTTTGCTCTGCTGGTCTTCTTGAATCTAATCGACAACGTCGGTGAGAAAGTGGAGCACGCACAAGTGCTCACGTTTGCACCCTCGTGCCAATGGGTGTAGAGAAAAAGCGCACGAAGGTCCAGGCTACGAGGTCTACGCAGACGAACCCGAGCATTCGTTGCCGTCTTTACCCATGGAGGTTATACGCATGCCCACGCCCATGAAATTCGGATATATGTTGGATTTCCGCCAGCCGCCACAACTCTCGCCGATGAACCCGGCAGCTTTTTATGCAGCCATGCTGGAGCAAGCCACCGCTGCCGACCAAGCTGGGCTCGATTCGATTTGGCTTACCGAGCATCATTTCACAGAAGACGGCTATCTCTCTGCGGTCATGCCAGCGCTGGCAGCCATCGCGGCGCGTACCACACGCGCCACTATTGGCACCTACGTCTTGCTAGCCCCCTTTTATCACCCGCTACGCTTGGCTGAGGATGCCGCAGCCATCGACGTGATCTCCAACGGCCGCCTGCGACTCGGTATCGGTTTAGGCTATCGCGAAGAAGAATTCGCCGGGTTTCAGATTCCCCGCAGCGAACGCCTGGGGCGGACACTTGAAACCATCGACATTCTCAAACAAGCGTGGACCGGCGAGGTCTTTAGCTTTCAAGGGAAGCATTTCAACTTTCACGATGTGCAGGTCCTGCCGCAACCGGCCAGCCGACCACACCCAGAACTGCTCTGGGGCGGCATGGCCCCGGCAGCGATTCGGCGCGGAGCAAAACTGGGGTTATCTTTCGCTTGTAATCTCGGGCCGCCGGAAATCGCACTCTACCATCAAACCTTGCGTGAACACGGCAAAGACCCGGCGGACTTTAATGTCGTCAACACCCGCTTGGTATACGTGGCCGACAGTGAGGAACAAGCCTGGCGCGAGATTGAAGCCTCGGTCATGTATCAAATGACCATGTATGGGAAGTGGCTGTCTGCTGCTGGCTTCCAGAGTGCATCCTTCCGCCCGGATGCAGCGATGTTACGTCGCGGTGGGATCTTAGGCCCTCCCGCGTTAGTGACGGAACGGCTGCAACGCATGATCGAGAAGACGGCGATGACCGAACTGTGCTTGTCCATGCAGGTGCCAGGCCTCGATCCACGCAAAGGTATGCGCTCGCTCGAACGGTTTGCCGCCGAGGTACTGCCGACGCTGCGCAAGAGGTGAAAAAATGCAGGCATAATCCTTGACTATGCAAACGCAGACTTCACAATGTGTGGGCTTCTCATAGCGTTCTTTCGTTGTTCGCTCGCGGAGGGCGTCTGTTGTCGCCACCAGCTAAGGAGTTCACATGTCGAGGATTCAGCCAATGCTCGCGCGGTCACTCGCGTTTCTCCTCACTGCCATCTTGTTGCTGACAGAGCCGCGCCTCGCGCTCGGTGCTGTCACCGTGACGCTGAGCCCAGCAACGAGCGTGACAGTCCCGGTCGCTGGTATTCAACAGTTCACGGCAACCGTGGCTGGGACGCCCACAATAGGCGTAACTTGGTCGCTCATTCCCCCAGTCGGGGTTTCTGCCAGCCTCATCGGCAAGATCAGTACCAGTGGGCGTTATACCGCGCCTTCCAAACCACTTCCTGACTTCGCCAGTCTCACAGTCAAAGCAACAAGCCTGGCCGCTCCAACGGTCAGCACCACCAATACCATCATGGTGCGCAATGCTACCCCCATCATCAGCTCGGTGGTGCCCAACTCGCTTCCACTCGGCTCCTTCACGCTCACAGTCAATGGCAAGAAATTCGTGAGCGGAGCTAAGGTGCTGTGGGATGGTCAGCCGCTTGCCACTACGTTCGTGTCGGCCAGCAGACTCACTGCGACCGGGACCACAGATCAAGGCGGTGCGCACAGCATCACCGTTGCCAACCCTGGCCCTGGCGCGGTCTCCAACGCCTTGCCAGTCACTGTCATCTCGAACCTCTCGGTCACAGTCTCGCCAACTACGGTCAACTTAGGGGCAAATGGCACCCAACAATTCCAAGTGACGGTACTGGGGACAGCGAATCAAAGTGTCACTTGGGGTGTCACCGGCGGCTCCGACAACGGCACCATCACCAACAGCGGACTTTATACGGCACCGGCGATACAGCCCATTGGTGGCACGGCGACGGTGTATGCCATCGCTGTTGCTGATGGCGTAACGCAAGGCTCAGCGACAGTCACTATTCAAACCTCCTCCACGCTTTCCTATGCCCGCTTTTTGGATCAAGCCACCTTCGGACCGACCCCTGCCCTGCTAGCCCATATCCAACAGGTCGGCATGGCGGGGTTTCTCCAAGAGCAATTCGCCACCCCAGAATCGCCGTGGCCGCCATTGGCCACCGTCACCCGTGCTCAGACTATTGACGCCTTCTTTGCCAATGCCCGTAACGGTCAGGACCAACTCCGGCAACGAGTCATTGGGGCCTTAAGTGAAATCATTGTCGTCGCCTCAAACAAGAACACCAACGCCAACGAGGTCGTTCCCTGGTTGCAACTGCTCAGCCGTAATGCGTTTGGTAATTACCGCACCTTACTCAAGGAGATCACCCTTGATGGGTCGATGGGCAAGTACCTCGACCTAGCCAACAGCGGTGTCCAGAGCGGAGGAGCGAACGAAAACTACCCTCGCGAGGTCCTACAGCTTTTCAGTCTCGGGCTCTCTTTGTTGAACCTCGACGGCTCAGTGCAAACAGACGTGAATGGCATCCCCCTGCCTACGTATACGCAAGCCGATGTGCAGCAACTGGCTAAAGCCTTGACCGGGTGGACGTTTACCAACGCCAGCGGCACAACCGGCCCTGGTGGGAATTACAACTACTATCCCGGCCCGATGATCCCTGTCCCCGGCAAACACAACCTCTCGGCCAAAACCGTGCTCGGTCACTCCCTCCCCGCCAACCAAACAGCGCAGCAGGACTTGGAAAGCGTCATCGACATCATCTTCAATCATCCCAATCTCGGACCGTTCATCGCGACACGCTTGATTCGTGCTCTGGTGACCAGTAACCCAAGTCTGGACTATATCGCCCGCGTTGCCCAGGTCTTCAACGGTGGCAGTGGTAGCGCCCGTGGCGATATGCAGGCTGTGCTCACCGCGATTCTCCTCGATTCCGAAGCCCGCAACGACAACCCGCCAAGCAACTTCGGTCGCCTACGCACGCCCATGCAACACACCGTAGCCATGACTCGTGCCTTGAACATCGACCCCGGCCCGGCCTCACAGTTCTCCTACCTTTTCTACCATATGAACGAAGGGCTGTTGGATGCGCCGTCGGTGTTCGGCCATTACTCGCCGATGTACCGTATTCCCAAGACGACGCTGTTCGGACCGGAATTTCAGATCTATTCGGCCAGCGATGCTGTCAATCGCGCCAATTTCTTCTATCACTTGATCTACAATCCGTGGCCGATCAACCCCGCGTTACAGCCATTCGTCAACATTGCCAGCGATGCCTCGGCTTTGGTCACCGCCGTAGATAACACGTTGCTCTCTGGTCGTATGCTGCCCGAGACCCGCACCGCGATCCTGAATTCTTTGCCAGCTATGTACGACAACAATCAGCGCGTCATGAACGCTTTGTATTTGACGTTCACCTCCGGCGAGTATTTGGTGCAACGCTAACCGCAGCACAGCCAAGGGAGAAGACATCTATGCTATCTCGACGCAAATTTCTCCAACTCAGTGCGAGTTTGGGTGTTCTAGCAGGCTTGAACAAGGTAAGCGTCACGCAAGCAACAACCGACTACAAAGCACTGGTCTGCCTGTTTATGTTCGGCGGCAACGACGGCCACAACCTTGTCGTGCCGCTGGAAAGCACGCAGTACAATGCCTACGTCGCCGCGCGCGGCTCTCTGGCGTTGCCGCTGAATCAGCTCCTTCCAGTCACCGACCCTTTTCTTGGCCCGATTGGGCTTCACTACGCCCTACCGGAATTGCAGACGTTGTATACCCAAGGAAAGCTCGCCATCCTCGCCAACGCCGGCGTCTTGACTCAGCCGACCAGTTACAGCGACCTCAGTAACCCGAGTTTTCAATTGCCCAGCAATCTGCGGTCGCACTCCGACCAGATCATCCTCATGCAAACCGGCTATCCCAGCGCCAACGGTAGTTCTGGTTGGGGCGGGCGCTCACTCGACCAGCTTCAGAGTTACAACGCTGCCACCACGTTTCCAATTTCCATCGCCATGAACAGCCCGGCGATCTACTGCGCGGGCAACAGCACGCAAGGCGTGAGCTTACAGCCCGGCAATTATCTCGATCAGAATGCGTTCGGCATTTATCCACCCACGGCAGCACAGGTGCGCAGTGCTGCTCAGCAGCAGATCATCACCACAGACAGTGGGAACGCGATCATCAACGCGGCCAATCAAGCGATGGTCACGGCCCGCGCCTTGAATCCGCTCCTCACTGCCGCTTCTGGCACCGTCTCCTTTCCCAAAGCCTTTCCTTCGAATTCCATTGGGAATCAACTCAAGGATATTGCCCGAATTATTAGCCTCAACGCCCAACTCAACGTCGGGCGACAAGTGTTCTTCTGCAGTTTGGGCGGGTTCGACACTCACAGCGGCCAAGGCTACCAGCAGTGGGACTTGCTCCAGCAGATCAGCAAAGCCCTGGATGCCTTCTCCGCAGTAATGAGTGGGTGGGGACTCGACCAACAAGTGACAGCCTTCACCCTGTCCGATTTCGGGCGCACGTTACAGCCGAGCGGCAGCGGCTCCGATCACGGCTGGGGCAATCATTCGTTACTGCTCGGCGGGGCCGTACTCGGTGGGAAAGTCCACGGGCGCTTCCCGCTCATGACCAACTACGCCAGCTTCAACGCTTCCGCCGACGATTACGCCGACAATCGCGGTGGCATGTTACCCAGCACCGCGCTCGTGCAATACGGCGCGACGTTGGCAAAGTGGTTCGGGGCCAGCGACGCACAGTTGGATGCTATTTTCCCACAGCTTACCAACTTCCCCGTGCGGGATGTGGGGTTTATGGGGTAATGGCAATCCCGCTGAGAAATCCCCGCCACTGTCGCTCCGGCTCCCTACAAAACGGACAATCGGAGGGTTGATGTCAGCAGGTTGTAAGGCGGCGGAGAATGGCGTGGGGGCGCGATCTCCGCCGCTTCACCGAGGCTCTGTCAATCATTCTCTGCTGGGGTCGCTTCGCCAGTAAGTTTTAGTTGATCGAATCTTCCTTGTCCTTCGATCACTTCTGGGTCTTCGAAGAATGTCGCATTATCAATAGCGCTTATGGTGACAACCTCACCAAACCGAGATGATCCCGCGATATACCAATCCTCAAAGAGGAAAATCGAGTTTCCATCGAAGGCTCCAGTTTCTGCTTGTCGCCCAAAGGCACCTAGTCGTATCGGGTCGAAGATAAGCGTCGGGGCCCCTTTCGAACCCTTCGGTCTCAGACCGACGGCGTGGTGATAATCGATATTCCCTCCACCGGCCAATGGTAGCTTAGCCGTGCGCTTCCCGAAGAGATTGACTCTCACATATTCGTTCGCATCATCCGCAGGCCGATGCGCGACGAGATACGCACGGAGCGATTCTTCTACATAGCTACAATTCTGATCGCCTCCCAGAAAACTGCTGAGGCTTTGCCCCTGCAAACTACACCCTTTGGGGGTTCTGCCAAAATCAATAAAGTTCGCAATGGCCTTATCTACTTGGGGCAATTTCCCGCCGGTGCGTACCTTGGCAACGCGCGCCGTCACTGAAGACCGACCCAGCCTAGCGAAGAGTTCGGGAATTGCAAAGATCGCAAAGAGGACGACACCCACAGCAAAGAACACCGCGAGGTGCGTGGATATCTGTCCGGACGGATCCGAGAAAGAGACGGGGTTGCCATTGGCATAAAGATACCGGTGCAGAGAGACAGGGTCGAACGCATTGCCCTGAAGTGGATCGGTCGAGACAAACCGCCCCGTCGCCTGGTTATAGTATCGCGCCCGCAGGTAGTAGAAGCCGACGTTCGGGTCGAGTTGCTCGCCAGCATATAAATAAATGTTGGGAGTGGCACCAACGGCATTGAGCAAGACGCCAAAGGCGTCGTAGGTGTAGCGATCAGTCACCGTTCCTGTCGTGTCCGTGAGTTGGCGCGTCGAAAGCTGGCCGTCATACTGATAAAAGCTCGTTCCCACTCCCGTCCGGGTCTGGCTGATAAGATCATGCCCGTAGCCGTATGCGACAGTCGTGCCCCCGGTCACTTCGACGAGCACCTGCGCATGATTGCGGTTCTTGTCCAGTAAGTATGTGGTTGTCACACTTCCCGCCGTCTTGCTCGTGCGCATACCATCGGCATCATAGGTATAGTTCACCACGCCAGGACTGGTGCCACTTTGTACGGTGGCGGACAGTAAGCGCTTCTCGGCATCGTAGGTGTAGGTATCAGTCAACCCTCCCCCGCTTTTTGAGAGGAGACTTCCGTTCGCATCGTAGCCGTAGGTCGTCGTCACGCCGCTTGTCGTCTCGCTCGTCAAGCGGTCGTTGTCATCGTAACTGGACGTCGTTGCCACCCCCGCGCGTGTCATCTGCGTGCGGTTGCCCACGGCATCGTAGACATAGCTGATCGTCACATCGTTCGCGGTTCCCGGTTCGTCGATGGCTTCCTGAGTCAAGCGATAGACCGCATCGTAGGTGTAGACCACTGTACGACTCGGAATAGCTGAACCAGCCTCGACAACCTGGAGGCGGTTGCCCACCAAGCCAAGTGTATAGGTATAAGAAGAGAGCAAGCCGCCCGTGCCGGTGTTGGTCATTTGCACAAGTCGGTTGAGGGTATCGTAACTGTAGGCCGTGGTGATGCCGTTGGGATAGGCGGTGGAAGCCAAATTCCCTACGGCATCGTAGGTGTAGGTCGTCGTGCCTGTCACATCGCTCACGTTGCTCAGCCGATTGAGGTCATCATAGTCGTAGGTGGTAGTTCCTTGCGGTGTGGTCAACGAGGTTTTATTGCCCGCCGCATCATAGGTGTAGGTCAGCTCTTCACCGCTCGCTTTGGTCTCTTTGGTGAGCCGTCCACGAACATCATACTCGTAGGAGTCTCCACCAGCCTGTGTGCGCAGCCCACCATCCGAGTAAGCATAGATCACGGACGTCCCACCTGGAAGGTTCTTATTCACTAGGCGATCATTCTCCTCATAGACAAAGGTTGTCGTCTCTCCATTGAAGTCGCCATACGAAGTGAGATTGCCCTTGGCATCATAGGCAAAGGTCTCGACCTGTCCCAAAGGACGGATGCGACTCGTCAAGCGGTTAAGCAGGTCATAGGTCATCTGGGTGGTATGGGCGTTAGCGTCGGTCTGCGTCAGTCGGTTGCCAAGGGCATCGTAAGTGTAGATAGTCTCGTTGCCCATCGGATCGGTGACGCCCAGGAGCCGCCCGAGCGCATCGTAGACGAATTGGAAGGTCTGAGCGGCTTGGTCGGTTTCAGCAATCTTCCGTCTGGCCGCATCGTAGGTTGTCGTCTTGGTAGTGCCGTCCGAGAAAATGATCGTCACCTGATTCCCGACACCGTCGTAGGCAAAGGTCGTCACATGACCCAGTGCATCCGTAGTTTTTCGGCTTCGCCCGAGATTGTCTAACTCCTGGACACTCACTTGGCCCAACGCATTCGTCACCGTTCGCATATTGGGAGCATAGCCGTGCGTGGTCACGTTATTTCGCTCGTCCGTTTGCGTGAGGAGACGGCCGATAGCATCGTAGGTCCTGAGCACCACAGTGCCATCTGGGTTTG
>SYOC01000089.1 GCA_005804965.1 Pseudomonadota bacterium | reverse complement strand
CCCTCCTTCGTCGTGGTATTCGATGTAGCAAGAGGTTGCCATCAGCGCCAGGGTCGGGTTTGCTTGCATCAGAGGCGGGGACTGGTGTAGGCTCCAGCCTCGACTACAGTCCCCGCTACGGAGGAAGCTATGGAATTCGGCGTTGTTTTGCCTCATGTCGGCCCGCAAGCACGCGAGCACGTCGTCGAACGCATCCAGATGGTCGCTCGCCAAGCTGACGCCCTTGGGTATCATTCGGTGTGGGCGGCGGACCACATCGCCATGCCTACCAACCTCGTCTCGAAATATCCCTATCATCCCGAAGGCAAATTCCCGGTAGAGGTGGCAGATAATTTCCTCGAACCGCTGACGGTGTTGAGCTACGTCGCAGCTTGCACCACGCGCGTGCGCCTAGGAACCGGGGTGTTGATCATTCCTTATCGCAACCCGCTGGTGACGGCAAAAATCATCTCCACGTTAGATGTCCTCTCCAATGGGCGCGCCATCTTGGGTGCCGGTGTAGGATGGATGGCCGAAGAATTCGCCTACCTCAACTCGCCGTATCGTGAACGCGGCGCACGCACCGACGAGTATCTCCAGGTCATGAAAACCTTGTGGACGCAAGAAGAGCCGGAATTTCACGGACGCTTCTTCAACTTCTCCGACTTGCGCTGCGAGCCGCGCCCGGTACAGCAACCGCACCCGCCGATCTGGATTGGTGGCCACAGTCAGGCGGCACTTCGGCGCACGGCAACGATTGGCGATGGATGGTACGGCCATGTCTTCTGGCGCAATCCCGAACACTTGCCGCAGGATATCCAGACCATCAAACAATTCGCCGAACAGGCTGGGCGCGATCCCAACGCGCTGACCTACGCCGCGCCAGCTTACGAGCGCACGTTTGAGGATGTATTACGTTCGCTGGATCGCTACGAGAAAGCCGGGCTTAATCATGTCGTGCTCGCGTTCTTTATGTGGACGGAAGGTTTCGATGAAGTGCTGAGTTTGATGGAGCGTTTCGCCAGGGAAGTCGGGCTGAAAGCAGCATAGAAAAACAGCGGACAGGACCAGTGCAGGATATGACTGCTCAGAAACAGACAGACGAGACACAGCAGCGCAGCGAAGAGTATTTTCGCGCACTGATCGAGAACGCCCAAGACATCGTCATGGTGCTCGGCCGGGATGGTACGATCCGTTATCGCAGCCCCAGCGCCAGCGGCAAAGGGGTACTCGGGTATCAGGCGGCAGATCTCATTGGCACCCACAGTTCCAAGATCATCCACCCGGAAGATGGTCCAAGCATGCGGGCCGCGTTCCAGGCGGCAATGCAACGTCCAGGCGTGACCCTCCTGCCACAGTGTCGGGTGCGGCACGCCGACGGCTCGTGGCGCGTGCTGGAGTCTATGGTCAACAATTTGCTCGACAACCCTGCAGTGGCCGGGATCGTGTACACAGGCCGCGACATTACCGCACGCAAACAAGCGGAAGAACTGCGCCTCGCCAAGGACGCCGCTGAAGCCGCCAGCCAGGCAAAGTCAGAATTCCTGGCAACCATGTCACATGAATTACGCACGCCACTCGGTGTCATTGTCGGCTACGCCGATCTCCTTGAAGAAGGAACCTTTGGGCAGCTTGCCCCCAAACAAGCCGAGGTGGTGCAGCGAGTCGGCCAGAAAGCACGTGAGCTGCACGATATCATTTCCACCGTGCTCGATTTCGCGGCTCTGGAAGCAGGACGAATGCGGATGCATATGCAGAACGTGTCCACCTCAGCCTTGCTCAAAGACCTGAAGAGCGATCTTTGGGAACTTCAGACACGCTCGGGGCTGACGTGGACGTGGCACGAGGAGCCAGAGGTTCCGACCATCGTCAGTGACCTCAGCAAAGTGAAGATTATCGTGAAGAACCTTATCGGTAATGCCGTAAAATTTACCGAGCAGGGTAGCATCACTGTCGTTGCCCGAAGCTGGCAGGACGGGCTTGAAATCAGCGTCGCCGACTCAGGAGTTGGGATTCCTCCCGCTGAGTTGGAGGCGATTTTCCAGCCTTTTTACCAAATCGATGATTCACACACGCGACGCTACCAAGGCTCAGGGATGGGGCTCCACATCGTCAAACGTCTCGTTGCCCTCCTCGGCGGTTCAATCACGGTCGAAAGCGAAGTGGGCCGAGGCTCGATTTTCCGGGTATGGCTGCCACTCCAGCCACCAGAGACGACCGCAGCGCAAGCCTGACCCCGCCGACTTTCCCGCGCTACGACAGACCGCCGAAAAGTTCTTCTACTTGCTGAAGCACAAAGTCTGGACGCTCCTCGGCCATAAAATGACCGCAGCGCTCGACGGCCCCACCGTGCACCTGTGCAGCCACACGTTGCCAGAGCGGCACAATATTCCCCATAAACCGTTCGCCACCCCACGCACGCACTGGCATGGTGAGCTTGTCCGTACACCCGGTCAGATTGGTAATGTCGTCATCCAACGCGGCGCGGTAATAGTGAAATCCAGCACGCAGCGCTCCGGGTTGCGAGTAAGCACGCACGTACTCCGCCATCTCTTCCGCGCTGAATAACGCCGGGTTGTAACACGCCACGCTGCACATGCGACTCAAGTAGAGGGCTTCATTGCCACGCACTAACAACTCGGCGAGGTCCGGTTGCCCGCCGTGAAAGAAGATATGCCAGAGTCGGCGGATGCCCTGGAGGCTAAGCTGATCACCTTCCCGCGCCATGCCAGGAGTAGATTCGAGAATGAGCAGGCGCTCGACTAAGCCGGGGTAGTCATGGGCAAGATAGTACGCGACCGTGCCGCCCCAGTCATGGCCAATAAGGCCGATCTTGTGGATACCAAGTCCTTTGAGCAGTTGATAGACATCCGATGCCAAGGTGCGCTTATCGTAGCCAGTCATCGGCTTCTCGCTATCCCCAAGTCCGCGTAAGTCCGGCGCGACAACGGAGAAGCGCTGCGCGACGGTAGGAATAATCTTACGCCATTCGTACCACGTCTGCGGCCAGCCATGAAGAAAGACGAGCGGGTAGCCGGTGCCAGCGGTGACGTAGTGCATGCGAAAGCCGTTAACGGTGGCGATATTGTGTGTCCAAGAGTCAGCCATAGGAGAAGATTCCTTTCCGTAGATTGACTTAGCGCCGGGTGTTCGTTGCCGTCAAGAGTCACTGTGGTATGGCGCTTTCCGCCAATAGCAAAAAGCTGCTAGAGAGAGAGTGTTCAGTGGATAGAACAAGGAGGGAACTATGGCACAAGATCTCGAAACTCGGCTGCAAGCGTTGGAAGCCGCTGTGCAGAATATAGACGACCAAGAAGCGTTGCGTGCGCTGCGCTACCGCTATCACGAGTACATCAACGAGCGAAAATTTGCGGAAGTGGTGGACTTGTTCACCGACGACGCCACCATAGATTTCGGTTATTTGGGGAAAGGCAGTGGTCGTGCCGAGCTAGAGAAATTCTTTACCGGCATCGGTCACGTGCTCACCTTCATAAAGCAATTCGTCCACAACCATATGATCCAAGTCCAAGGAGATCACGGTACAGGCGTGAGCTATCTGGAAGCGAAGACCGTCGCCAAAGGTGAGAGCTTTGTGGTGGCGGGCCGCTACGAAGACGTATACGTCAGGCAGAACGGGCAATGGAAGTTCAAGAGCATGAACGTGCTGCCCTATTTCACCGTGCCGCTGCGCGAGGGGTGGGCGCAGGAAGATCGCTTGAAGATGGGCAGGTGAAGTGCTTCGCGCTCAAATTGAGCACATGGGCGATGGCGGCTGTAATGGCAAGGTGAGGAAACTCCAACCTTAATCGCCTTTATATGTCAGGCGGCGATAGGAGTAATCTTTTTCCACGCTTGCGACGCTTGGGCCGCCTGCCAGAGATCGTGATTGCGCTGTAAGTTCAGCCACAGCTCTGCCGAAGTGGTGAAGGCCCGCGAAAGCCGTAATGCCATGTCCGCCGAGATTGACTCGCGTTCGTTCAGGATGTTCGTAAGCGTCTTCCGTGAGACACCGAGGATTCTGGCGAGTTTCGCCACACTGAGCGAGAGCGGCTCAATGTATTGCCGTTTGAGAATACTCCCAGGGTGTCCTGGCACACGTTTCTTGTTCATTGCGAACCCCTTCCGCTCAGTGATAATCGGTGTAATCAACGTCAAAGGCGTCGCCGTTGTGGAATCGAGCGGATGACGGCATGGCCATTGAGCAAAGTGACGGAGCTGTCGGGGCAGATGGGGTGAGGAGCAAGGGCGATCACGAGGATCTGCACATGAATAGGGGCGAGCATACGCCCGCCCTTGTTTCAATCATAGATTCATCATTCCGGATAAATCCGTTTGCTCATGATGGCCTTGATGTCCTTGAGATGCGGACGCATCCGCCCCGACCACTCGGTATTGCGGGCTTTGTCCCACTCGGCGGTTTTCGGAACGTTTGAGTTGTCCATCTCATATACGGCCAAGTATTTGGGCTCGCCTTCGACGGACTGGAAACGCCGTGCGCCACGCACGCCCGGCACGCCCACCAACGCCGGAACATGGTCGATATTGTACCACTGATTGAAATCGTCCTCTTTGTCGGCAGGGATGCCTAAGCGAACGCTCAACACATAATTCGCTTCTTGGAGCGGGTAGTTATTGCACGCGAAGAGCTGGCGATACATGCCAATCGTCGTATTGCGAAAGAGTGGGATGATCTTTTTGCTCCACGCGGTGGGCAGTTCGCGCACTCGCCGAAAAGCATCGCCCTTCAATACTTCGACATTCGTCAGCTCATAGAGCGCTAAGTATTGCGGACTGCCATCGACGGCTTGATAGCGTCTTCCGCTGAGAAATCCCGGCACCTCTAACAGTTCGGGAATGTGTTCGGTGTTATACCACTCGTTGAACTCACGCTCGGCCTCGGGCGCGATGTCCGTCCAGACAGCCAATAAACCTTGTGCTACTTGTCCTGCCATTGCGGCACCCTCCTTTTCTTTGCACAGTAGGACAACTCACCACTGAAAGTAAAGACTTGTGGACACACGCATGAGCACAGCGACGGGAGCTACGACGTGAACGAATCTGAACTGCTTTTTGCGACGGAAGGCCCATTGGCTTTCGTCACCTTAAACCGACCGCAGGCGCATAATGCGCTGACTTGGGCCATGTACGACGGACTGGTGGCAGCATGTGAAGCCGTAGATGCCTCGGCGGACATTCGCGTCATGATTATTCGCGGCGCTGGCGGGAAAGCTTTTGCCGCTGGCACCGACATCAGCCAGTTCCAAAATTTTCACACGGAAGACGATGCGCTGAACTATGAGCGACGGTTAGACGAAGTCGTCGGTCGTTTAGAATCCGTCAGTAAGCCGACCATTGCCGTGCTCGAAGGCGTAGCCACCGGAGCCGGAGCGGTGATCGCTTTGACATGCGACTTGCGCTACGGCACGGCGAAAAGTCAGATTGGCGTGCCTATCGCCCGTACCTTGGGCAACTGCCTCTCGGCTGCGAACTATGCGCGTCTGCTTGATCTCATCGGTCCGGCACGCACTAAGGAACTGATCTTCCGCGCCCGCCTTGTTTCAGCAGAAGCTGCATTGACACTCGGTTTGCTCAACGACATCGTTCCTGCCGAGCAGTTGCACGAGCAGGTGCAAGCCGTAGCGCTAGAAATTGCTGGTCATGCACCGATTACCTTACGCACAACGAAGGAAGCGATTCGCCGTTTGCAGGTGCATCGACGCGCGGTGGATACCGATGACCTGACCGTGCAGGCCTACATGAGCGCCGATTTCCGCGAAGGCGTGCGTTCGTTTCTAGAGAAGCGTAAAGCTGAGTTTCGCGGACAGTAATGAGCGTGGACAGACACCAATGCTATTGACGAATGCAGTTGGGCGCATTGCAATGCGCCCCTACAAATCAGGCAATCGACTGGAGGACAGACATGGGTCAGAAACGTTGGGCGATCTCGTTGCCCTTTGAAGGATTTTCACTTGCCGAGCATGTGGCCATTGCCAAAGAAGCCGAACAACTCGGGTATTCGGATGGCTGGACATCAGAAGTCGATGGCGTCGATGGCTTTTCACCGCTGGCAGTAGTGGCTGGTACCACACAAATGCGCGTAGGTATCGCGATTGCCAATGTCTATACACGTGGACCGGCCACGCTGGCGATGACGGCGGCTGGGATTGCCGAGGTCGCGCAAGGGCGGTTTTGTCTCGGCATCGGTGCTGGGTCGCAAGCCATTGTCGAGTTCTGGAATGGCGGCAAATTCGAGAAAGTGACCCAACGGGTACGCGAGACCGTACAGTTCCTGCGTCCAGCGCTCGCAGGTGAGCGCGTGGTCTTTCATGGCGAGACCTTCTCGGTGGAGGGGTTTCGCATCAGCCGCACGCCGACGCATCCAGTGCCGATTCATGTGGCGGCCTTGCGTCCGCCCATGTTGCGGCTCGCCGGCGAGTTGGCCGACGGCTGCATCATCAACTGGCTCTCGGCTGACGATGTAAGAAAATCGACAGCGGTGGTGCGTGAGGCCGCGCAAAAATCTGGGCGCGATCCCGAGTCGGTGGAGATCACGGCTCGCGTTTTCATCTGTGTCGATCCACCCTCGCCAGAGGCCGAGCTGGGCGTACGGCGGCACATCAACTTTTACCTGAATGTGCCCGTCTACCGTGCGTTTCAGAAATGGCTGGGGCGTGAAGCAATCCTCGCGTCGATGTGGAATGCTTGGGATGCCGGGGATCGCAAAGGCGCGGTGGCTGCTGTGCCGCAACAGGTCATGAACGACTTAGTGTTGTGGGGCTCTCCGGAACATGTTCGCGAGCAAGTACGTCGCTACATGGAAGCTGGCGTGGATACCGTGTTCCTGCAATTCCATTCGTTCGTCGGTGATGGCGCGCAGAAGCGCGAAGCGGCGCTGCAAGCGATGCGAGAGTTGGCTCCGACAAAATGAGCAGCGTGTGAAGCCAGCACGGCTACCACTTCACCTGCTTCTTTCCTCCCTCACTCACGATGCGCACTGCCGTCGGCGTATTGAAGTGCGTGCCCAAGATCAACGTGTCGGTGTCGCAGTGCTGGTCTACAAATTGGGTGCGCGTCTGGATGGCCAGAGGTTTATCCGCGTCCGCGAGCTGACTCCATTGCGGTTCGGCAATCTGAACCGGGTGGATCATCATGTCGCCGGTGACGATGGCCGTGCGGCCGTTGGACCGCACCTGCACGCTGCAATGACCGGGGGTATGGCCGGGAGTTGGTAGGAGCATGACTTCGTCGTCGATGGCCCACACATTATCGACCCACTCTACTTGTCCGGCTTCGATAATCGGCAGAATGTTCTGCTGCACCACGGCTTGATCCTCAGGCGTCGGGTCGTCTTTCCAATGCTCCCACTCGCGCCGGTTGAACAAATACTTCGCGTTGGGAAATGTCGGCACACAGCGCCCATCACGCAACTGCGTGTTCCAGCCGCTGTGATCGAGATTCATGTGGGTGCAGAACACGTAGTCGATGGCTTCCGGGGCGTAACCAGCGGCAGCAAGGTTCTGGAGGTACGGACCTGTGCGTCCATTCCACTGTGGGAAAGCTAGCCCTTGTTTCTCATTGCCCACGCAAGTGTCGATCAGCACGGTGTGGTGCTTACTCTGAATGAGAAAGGTATGGATGCTGAGCAAGAGGCGTTTTTCCGCATCAAGAAAATGCGGTTGCAGCCAATCCAAGTACGGATCAAAATCTTCCCGGCGCTTCTCAACATAGAGAAATCGCGGGCTGGTAGGCTCAATCACGTCGACGACTTTGGCTACCTGGACGGAGCCGATGCGAAAAGTTTGGACGGTAGGAGTTGAGGTGTCAGGCATAGATTCCTTCCTTTTGTCTGCCCAACCCTAGAGCTTCGTGCCCTTTCTTTCAACAGCCGCTTTTCTCCTTCCCTTGACCGAGAGCAGGCAGAGAGGATAGCGTCTGCTGAGCATTGTAACGAGGGGAGAACGACATGGCGGTGGGAGAGCTAACCCAATTGAGCATCTCAGAGGCGCGAGCGCACATGCGCACTCGCGCACTGTCGCCGGTGGATCTCACCCGCGCCTATCTTGAACGGATTGCTGCCGGTAATCCGTCCTTGAACATCTATTTGACGGTGTTGGCAGAAGATGCATTGGCAGCAGCACAAGCCGCAGAGCAAGCCATCATGCGCGGGGAGGCGCTGGGACCATTGCATGGCATTCCTATGGCGCTCAAAGATAACTGCGATGTCGCTGGTGTGCGGATGACGGCAGGGACGAAGTTCCTGAAAGACCATGTTGCGACGACGGATTCCGAGGTCGCTGCTCGCCTGCGCCAAGCTGGAGCCATTCTGCTGGGCAAGTTGCACATGCACGAATGGGCGATTGGCGCGACGACACGTAACCCGCACTTTGGCCCGTGCCGCAATCCGTGGGATCGGCAACGGATTCCTGGCGGATCGAGCGGCGGATCTGGCGCGGCCATCGCCGCAGATATGGCTTTGGCGACCATCGGCACTGATACCGGTGGTTCTGTGCGCGTTCCCGCTGCCCTCAACGGCATTACTGGGATTCGTCCCACCGTTGGTCGGGTAAGTATTCGCGGCGTGGTGCCAGTCAGTTGGACCTTCGATACCATCGGCCCTATGGCACGACGTGCCGAAGATGTTGCCCATGTTCTGCAAGCAATTGCCGGTTACGATCCACAAGAACCGACCTCTGTTGATGCTCCAGTGCCGGACTACTTTGCCGAGCTACGTGCGGGCGTGAAGGATCTGCGGATTGGCCTGCTCGGCGGGCATTTTCAACGCGAACCCGAAGCCGCAGCCATCAGTGCTGTCCGGCAGGCTGCGCAGGTGTTTGCCGATCTCGGTGCACGAGTAGAAGAAATCGAACTCGCAGGAGCCGAGGCTACAATCGACGGTATGAGCGAGATTATTCTCACCGATGCTGCGGCTTTTCATAAGGAACGCATGCACGAACGGCCTGACGATTTTGGGCCGGATGTCATGACTCGCTTACGCCGTGGTGCTGCCATCTCGGGCGTGCAGTATGCACTCGCACGGCAAGCACAACGCCGTTGGCAACGTTATGTAGAACAGGTATTCGAGCGCTACGATATTTTGTTGGCACCAACCTGCGGGATTGGAGCCCCGCTCATCGAAGAGAGCGACGGCGTCGAGACCACACGATTGCTCACACGTTTCACTTACCCGCTGAACCTTGCCGCTATTCCTGTCATCAGCGTGCCTTGCGGGTTTACCACTGGCGGCTTGCCGCTCAGTCTGCAAATCGCTGCTCGGCACTGGCAAGAGGCCCTCGTACTGCGCACTGCATGGGCCTACCAACAAACAACGGACTGGCATCTGCGTCGGCCCAATTGATGACTCGTGCTCGTGGCTCGGTACTCATTACTCGGTACTCAAAAGAAGGAGGTCCCATATGGCTATTTTTCGTCTGTACACCGGCAGCGATGGACAATCGCACGTCGAAGAACAAACGCTTGCTGCACATCCCGCATTGAGTCAGGAGCGCCCCAGCGTGCATATCCAGTTTCGCGAACTTGATGCTGGTGCATTCATGGATTGGCATCCCGCGCCACGCCGGCAGTACGTAATCGTACTCGCTGGAGAATTAGAGGTAGGGTTCAAAGACGGGACAACGCAGCGCATGCGTCCTGGCGATGCCACCCTCGCGGAAGACACGACCGGGCCAGGGCACACGACACGTGTCGTCAGTACGACGCCAGCTCTCGCCGCCATCGTGCCGCTGGCGTGACGAAGGAGGTTCGATGCACAGCCAACGTTCGTTCCCACCCTGGGTGAAGAGACTCAATTTCATCCTCGCCGCTGTGGCTGTTGGATTCGGCAGCCTCGCCAGCACGGTCTACAGCCAACAAGCACAGCAATCACAACAATCTCACGAGGGAGATCGCACCATGAAAGTCACGCGCGTATATACTGGCAGCGACGGGAAGTCGCACTTCGAAGACGTGGAAGTTCCGCTGAAAGATGGTGGGAAGGCTGGGTTTATGTCGGCATTGATTGCTGCGAAAGGTGTGGTGTTTCGCGAGACCTCTGGCGACTACAACTTTGATTTCCACAACGCGCCGCGCCGCCAATATGTCGTCAATCTTGAAGGTGAGGTCGAGATTGAAGTCGGCGACGGCACCAAGCGCATTCTCCGTTCCGGCGATATTCTTCTTGCCGAAGATACCACCGGCCAGGGACACATCAGCCGCGCGGTCGGTGGCAAGCCGCGCAAATCGTTGTTTATTACATTGGAATAACGTGCGAGGCACGACCCTGCCGCGCCCGAAGATGCTATTCTCCCGCAAACCACCGCCGGGGATTGTCCACCAGCATGGTGCGGATTTTCGCGTCGCTGAGGCCCGCCTCTTTCATTTTGGGAATGAGGTTCTTGAACAGATGGGTCGGATGCCAATTAGCAGTGAGCAACTGTGCGGCTCCTTGCATCACCATTGCTCGCCCTTTGAAACAGCCGACTGAGTCGTGCGACAAGACAATCTGCTTTTCGTAGCCGACCCCACACAAGCCGATAACTGTGGCGAGACGCAACCGGTCAGACAGAATCATTTCCAGGCCGAAGCGGTCACAACCGACATACGCGCCTTTATCCATGATCGAGGCGTGGTAGGCCAGGTTGGACGTGTCACCAGTATGACCAACAATCACATCTTTGGGGTTGACGCCTTCTTCAGCGAAGATCGCCAGTTGCTCCAAGCCTAGCATCGCTTCATCAGTGTGCGTCGTGATGGGAGCACCGGTCGCCTTCGAGGCGCGGGCGGCGGCGCGCAGACACATCTCTTCGTACGGCGTGATATGCGGGCGTCCGGCTTGGTTCTTCAGCACGCCAGTCGCGCATTTGATGAAGGCTGGCTTGATGCCAGTGTCGCCAACGCCGTCGGTCAGCTCCTGCGCATAGAGGTCGGCGATTTCGCTGACGTTGGCAGCTCCGATTTCGTGATAGAACTTGAAATATGTGCCTCCGAGATCCTCTTTGTAGAGACCGGTGGCACAAATGACGCGCAGGCCGGATTTGGACGACGCTTCCGCCATAAACTCGACATCGCGGCCAAGATCTGAGGGGCACGGGTCCATGAATGTATCCACACCCAACGACTTCAGCTCTTGCATGCGGTCCACACAAACCCGCAGCGCTTCATCACGCTTGAAGCCTTTGATGACGACGGAGTCGGCTTCCCAGCCGGCCCACGCAATTAAGAGATGTTCATGAACCAGCGTCGTACCGAGTTCTTGCGGCGTACACGTCCCAGTAACGGTATTGATCTTGCGCATAGCGTCCTCCTGTTTTTATTGTAGAGATTAGTTGTTATAGCCGGCGAGTCGTCGGTCGTGTCCAGCGTAGAGCATTCCGCTGGAGCCATGCCGCTACGATATCTTGGTATTCCAGAAAGGTCAGCTCTTCAGCTTGTTTATGCAGTTCACTGCAGATGGCAGACAGCTCACTGCGAAACTGGCCAAATCGCTTCCTGATGGCTTCTCCACCTGGAATGGTTGTGCGCCGTGATGCAGTGGCAAGCCAGCCGCGAATGCGACGAATCAGCTCATGCACTTCATTCTTATGAGCTTCAATATCCTGACCGGCAATATCTGACAGCGAGGCTCGATAACGGTACGATTCGCTATCGAGCACAAGGCAGCATTTTGCACGATGCTTCCGCCCTCCAAATGCCTTACATCCTAAGAAGATTCCCAATTCCAGCGGCATATTGAATCGCGGGAGAGCAGTGCCTATGTCGAGGGTCACCCGAGAGATGTCGTGAATACCATACTTGCATGAAGAGATGAGCTGGAGAATTTTGCTCAGCCGATTTTGTGAGCTATCGCTAATTTCCAATGCGCAACGGGCAACGAAACCTGCGTCATGGATACAGAAGATGGCGGCGTCAAAGAGAGGTTGATATTCCTCATCGAAAGGGCAATTGAGGAACACATGGTTGTCATAAGAATTCGGGGAAGGCATACGCCAGTCATGGTCGGCTTACTGGCCATGGGCCGCTTCGCGTTGCGAGGCGATCTTCTCCACAGCTCGAATGATTTGCGCTCTCAGCGGACTTGCTTTGGCACCGAACTTGACCGTGCGCTCTGGCTTCCTGCGAGGGGCAGTCTTCAGTTGATGGTCCTTCGTCTCTGTCTTTTTCATGACGCTACCTTGTGTCTCTGTTCTGCGAGTACGACCATAGCCCAGGTGTTTCTACGCGGCTACTCCAGTCTCCCAGGCAGCCCAGTGATTGACCATCACTGAACTCTGTCTTCTCTGCCTAAAAAAGTGAGGCTCTGTTCCATCTTTCATTCGGCGACCTCGCATGGTGCCTGGCGCAGCAAGTGTGATATGACACCCGACGGCAAGGCCAGAACTGACCCCAAGGAGAACGCGATGGAAATTGGACTACACTACCCACCGCTGGTTGGCTCGTCAAAAGATATTCTGCAAGGTATGGCCGGGCAGCGGACGGAGCTGTATCAGCGCATGCTCAAACATCTGGTGGAGCAAGCCCAGTACGCCGACGACAATGGCTACTACGGTTTTGGCTTTTCCGAGCATCATCTCAACATCGAAGGCATTACGGTCTCGAACAACCCGGCGATGCTGGACCTCTATATCGCTGCCCACACCAAGCATATCAACGTGGGTGAGCTGGGCTTCGTGCTGCCCGCGCACGACCCGCTGCGCGTGGCATCAGACATCGCCGTGCTCGATCAGATGTCACAAGGCCGCGCTTATGCTGGGTTCGTCCGCGGCATTCAAGAACGCTGGCTCAACACTTTCGGTCAGCACTTCTCGCCGGCCCTGGCCGATAACATCACCGACCTGAAGGCTCACATGCAAGCCCGCACCGAGCTGTTCGACGAAAGTGTAGCGATCATCCGCAAAGCCTTTTCCTGCGAAACCTTCAGTTTCCAAGGCAAATACTGGCAAATCCCCGCGCCCAACCTCAAATGGACCGGTGCCCCAGTGACGCGCGAAGTCGGCAAAGGCGTCGATGAGTATGACCGATTGTTGGAAGTCGGCCTCGCCCCGCGCTGCTACCATAACCGCATGCCAACCTTTTTTGAGCCGTTCGCTATTTCCACTGGCCAAGGTGAAGAAGCCGCTGCGCGTGGCTCAGTGCCGGTGATCGTGGCGACAAATCCACAGGTGGTGCAAACCTATCTGCGCCGTGCGCAAGAAGGATGGGCGAAGTTCGGACGCACGACACGACTGGGCGAAGGCGTTGGTCTCATTCGCTATGTCCTTGTCGCTGATACCGACGCGGAAGCCCAAGCAATGGCCTCCGACTACGTGTTCGAGTGGCTGTATTGGTTTGATCGCTGGAAGTTTAGCGGTGCTTTAGCGGAAGAAGGGGAAGACCCGGCGACAATTACCAGTTCCGCGCAAACTCTCATAGATCGCTCCATGCTCATTGCCGGATCGCCTGCGACTGTCTGTCGGCAGATTGAGAAGCTCCTCAGCTTCGCACCGGTCGAGTATCTATGGCTGTTCATGCAAAACGAATCACTGCCACAAACCAAACTGATGCGCAGTTTAGAACTCATGACCACGCAAGTGTGGCCGCATTTTACCGACCGTATCGGTAAGCCACGTCCTACTGCGCATCGTGAAAAATGATGCCAAGCGTGTAACGAGACCCGGAAGTCACGCGGCTGACTCCGTGTCGCATCTGCGCTCGTGCGTAGCCGCGTTTACTTGGCATCGGACGAAAGCGGGTCGTAAAGATCAAGCCTTCACCCTGGCGCGGCGAGATGGCCATTCCGCGCGACTGCGCACGCGGTTGCTGTTCGACAAGCAGAAATTCGCCGCCGTCGTAGTCCTTCCCCGGCTGGCTGAGGAAACAGACGAACTGCAAAGGGAACGCGATTTCTCCGTACAAATCCTGATGTAAACAGTTGTACCCTTCGGCTTCGTAGTGCAGCAGGAGCGGCGTGGGCTTGGTTTGCCCACGCTCGTGACACTGCGCAAGGAAAGCCTGCAGATCTGGAGGAAAATGCTCAGACAGACGGAGCGCTTGCATCCAACGATTAGCGATAGCCGCAAGCGGGGGATACAGACTCGTGCGCAGGGCTTGCACCAGCGGCGGCAGCGGCGCAGCAAAGTATTTGTACTCGCCGACCCCGAAACGGTGGCGTTCCATGTTGATGGTTTTGCGAAACCGT
The DNA here is from genome assembly GCA_005804965.1 of Pseudomonadota bacterium. Taxonomy (GTDB): domain Bacteria; phylum Desulfobacterota; class Binatia; order Bin18; family Bin18; genus SYOC01. Next base: position 17,299 of record SYOC01000089.1, on the reverse strand, counting down.
TCTGACTCAGTGTAGATGGCGATCAGCGTCGCACATTCTTCTTCAGTCAAAACCTGCGGGGTTCTGGCGTAACCATGTTTCCACAGTGAGTCCTCAAGTGTCGGCCAATCGCACGCGGCCAACCGGCGCTGCACGAGAGCGTATTCATCCTTGTCAGTGCGAGAGAGCTGCGGCATAGTCATTCCTGAAGCATCGCAACGAATTCGTCTTCCGCGACGATGCGGAGCCCCAGCTTTTGGGCTTTTTCGAGTTTCGCGCCAGCCTCAGTACCAGCAACAACATAAGTGGTGAGCTTCGAGACGCTGGAGGACACTTTGCCACCTAGGGCTTCGATACGCTTTTGCGCGTCTGGTCGCGTCATGACAGCAAGCGTACCAGTCAAGACGAACGTGGCTCCGCTGAATTTACCGTCACGCCGTGCGGCCACAGCCGGGAAAACGACCCCGGCAGCCAGCAGTTTGTCGATCACCTGAGAGTTTTGTGGCTGAGCGAAGAAGTGAGCAAGGCTGCCTGCCACCTCCGCACCCACATCCCGCACCTGTTGCAATTCGTCTGCACTGGCCTGCCGGATTGCTGCCAGCGTACCGAAATGTTCCGCCAGTTGTTTGGCGGTGGCTTCGCCAATATGACGAATACCCAGCGAGGCCAGAAACCGAGGCAAGGTGGTCGTCTTGCTCTTGTCGATAGCAGCAAGAAGATTCTGCGCGGACTTCTCCGCCATGCGTTCGAGCGAGGCGAGCTGCTCTTGTGTCAACTGGTAAAGATCGCCAGCATCATGGACCAAAGCTTTGTCCACGAGTTGGTCGATAAGCTTTTCACCCAGGCCTTCGATGTCCATTGACCCTCGCGAGCAGAAGAACTTGAGGCTCTCCTTGAGCTTGGCTGAGCACGCAAGTCCAGTACAACGATAGGCAGCTTCTCCGGCTTCGCGCTCGACTTCCGCGCCGCATACCGGACATTGCAGAGGCATTTGGAATAGCCGTTCCTCGCCAGTACGCTTCTCAGGGAGAGATTTCACGACATAAGGGATGACATCCCCGGCACGCTCAACGACGATGGTGTCACCGATACGGATATCTTTCCGCAGAATCTCATCCATGTTGTGCAGTGAAGCGTTGCGCACGGTCACCCCGCCGATGCCGACCGGTTCCAGCTCGGCAACCGGGGTGAGCACGCCAGTGCGCCCGACTTGCGGGACGATACTCAACACTTTTGTCGTAGCTTGACGGGCCGGAAATTTATAGGCGATGGCCCAGCGCGGCGAGCGCGAAATTTCGCCAAGCTGACGTTGCAAAGCGAAACTATTGACCTTGACCACGACCCCGTCAATCTCATACGGCAACGCATCGCGCTGCGCTTGTAGCTCATCGAAAAACGCGAAGACCTCGGCGAGATTCCCGCACAAGCGTCGTTGCGGCACCGGCTTGAACCCCCAGGCTTGGAGCGCTTGGGTAAGGTCCCAATGCGAGGCTAATGACATCCCGTCAACCTGACCAACTCCATGACAAAACAAGTCGAGCGGACGAGTGGCAGTGACGCTGGAGTCCAATTGCTTGAGAGAGCCAGCCGTGGCATTGCGGGGATTGGCAAAGAGCGGCTCGCCAGCGGCGGCACGTTCTTGGTTCAGTTGCCGAAATGGAGCGCTGGCCAGGAACACCTCGCCACGGACTTCGAGCCGCGCTGGCAGCGGACGGGGGTGCGAAGGCAGCAAGACGAGCGGGACGGCGCGAACGGTTTTCAGATTCTGGGTGATGTCTTCGCCCGTCTCGCCATCACCCCGGGTAGCGCCAACGACCAGCTTGCCTTGCTCATAGACGAGTTCGACCGCCACCCCGTCAATTTTTGCCTCGGCGACGTATTCAATCGGTTCGTCATTTTTCAAGAAGCGTTGCAGCCGTTCTTGGAACTCCTGCATCTCCTCACGACTGAGTACGTTGCCCAGCGAGAGCATCGGCAACGAGTGCCGGACCTGAGTAAAGGCGGCGAGCGGCGGTGCGCCGACCCGTTGGGTTGGAGAAAGAGGAGCTTGCAGCTCAGGGTACTGCTTCTCCAGTTCGAGCAAGCGACGAAAGAGGGCATCATACTCGGCATCACTGACGAGCGGATCATCCAGCACGTAATAGCGATGATTGTGGAGTGTCAGCTCCTGCCGGAGGCGTTCGACTTCGGTGCGGATGCGATGCAGTGTTGGCATGGTGCGTCTGGTTTGGTGGTAAGTTTCGCTTTTAGTAAGGTCCAAGAAAACGCTCACCATTGAAGTGGATCATATGATCTGGAGCATCGGCAACCCACACTTCAGTTTCCCAGGCAATCTCTCCGAGATGCTTCAAGAGTCCTCGGCGATTCAGAAAGGCAGTCACAAACACCAAGCCTGCCCGACTCCTAGCAAATAGGGTCTTCAATTCCGTTAAGCGCTTCGGGTTTACCGGCCCATGACTGGTTACTGCCTCAATGAGAATGAGCCAATCCTTTTCCGCAAAGTGCACCACTACGTCGGGTATTTTTCCGTGCCCTTCGATAGTCACGCCAAGATTCCGCAAATAATCTGCATCGAAGTAGGCCCACTTTTCAGCAGTATCGCCAACATAGACCGGCATCCCACCGGGCGTAAATCGAGGGCAAAATTCGTTGAGGATCTTTTCCACCAGCGTATTTTGCCCACCTGGCGATAACCTGAGCGTCGCTCCAGACGCAAGCTCAAGCGGAATACGTTGCGAATCACGCGCCTGCGCGTAGCGCTGAGCAAGTGTTCGCGCGTTCGTCAGATACCGCCGAAGAGCACTGTCCCATTCTAGAGTATGGAACTTGTGGATCACTGCCAACGCACTGGATTCGATCTGATAACAATACTTGGGACTGTTTGTTGGACGATTAGGCTCGTCGGGGTTCGCGATGACGAAGCCGGCCTGCTCGAACTGGTGCAAAGTGAATCGTCTGACCGTCTCACGTGTATTTGGTGCCCACTGCTTGTCATAGTGCTTAGCTACGAATTCCATAAGGGGCGTGACGCCTCGGAGTGGGTCGCTAGCCGCAGCCCAGGATTTGTGTGGGGGAAGATTGAGGAGAGCGAGAAGAGTGAGGGCTGCTCGTTCATTCCGCTGTTCGGCTGGGAAACCAAACGCAGTGAGGACCTCCTGCGCTTCTTCGATACGCCGTGTCCGTTTGTCAGCCATCATCCCACCTTGAGCATATCTACCACGAGTGCGTCGAGGGCATCCTGAGCTGGAAGGGTGCCTTGGACCCGGCGTCCGAGCGCGATTAGGGTGTCTCGTGTCGGATAGCGCAGAGAGCGTAGATCAGTCGCATTCACTTGCGTATGTCCGTTGAACTGCCGGAAATACGTATCGAGGGGAGAACAATTCAGGAATAGAGAGAGGCCCCAGGCGAGCATCCAGTCTAACGGCGCTCCTTGTTCGTGAAAATAGTTGAGATGATTTTCCAAGCCCACGGCTTCACAAGGAACGGTGGCAGGATCAAAGACCGCAGCTACAACCCGACGGCGTTCTTCTTTGGCTGAGAATCGCCTCACGAGCACGTAGACGCCTGCCGGAACCATGAGGGATGCGCTGTCAAGATTAGACACGATGGCCTGAGGTTTCTTCGTATCGGCCTTTGGCCAGCGGATGAGACCATTGTCGAAGTGGGTGGGATGGATCAGAGGCACAGTTTCTGGAGTTGGTCTCGCCCGCAGCCACTGTTGAGCGCGAAAATCCACAACACGCCCAGTGCTAACGCACAACCCCAAATCGGCAAGGGTACAGGGAAGCCCCTCCATTGCCTCAGCCAGTGCGCTACCCTCGCCATCGGTAACAAGATGAATAAATACCTGAGCATCGCCAGGGCGCACGACACGCTCGAATGGAATGTCGCGCTCTACTCTGATGGGATCGTCTGGCGTATGGCTTTGGACGATGCAGACTCGAGGCTGCTGCGGGACACCTTTCACGGCGTGAAGGATCACGTTCTCTTGAAGGACCTCATCTTCACGGAAAGCCGCGTCGCGAGCCGCAAAGACGTGGAGATGCGTAAGACTCACATGTTGCAGGAAATGCTGGCGAAATGGCCGGAAATATGGACCATTACAGAAGCTTCGCGGAGTAATGGCGGTCAACTCGCCGCCGTCGCCTAAAAGGAGCACGGCAAGAGACAAAAAAGCCGTATAGAGATTGCTGGTCTCAATGCCGAGTCGGCGCAACAGTTGGCGGGTCCGCGACTCGGCGTGGAATTTCTTGTACGGAGGATTGAGGAGAGCAACATCAAAGACGGAGTGCTCAGTGCAAAAAAGTCCACCATCCAGATCATTGACTGCTGCCGCAATAAAGTCAGTTGCGTGTATTTTCCACGTGCAGGTGATCTCGGCTGCCGCACATGCGCGTGCGCACGCAATCAATGTCTTTCGTAACGCGGGGATCAAGGTTTCATCCAGCTCATAAGCCGTCAGTATAACCTCCCGCGGGCGGACTGGTCGTGCACAGATTTCCGCAACCCAAGCGGCCGAGAGTGCGCCAACTCCGGCACCAGCATCCAGCAGGCGAACCCGTTCGCGCACAAGGTTACATACAGAAGCCATAAGCCGCGCTGTTGCCGGCGGAGTGAAAAATTGGCCAAGCGCACTACGTCGGGCCGGGTCGAGCACGGTGCCGAGATTTTTCCTCGCCTCCTCTGCCATTGAGAGAGGATCAACGTCCCTCATGTGCTCCGTCAACCTCCTACCAGTTCAAGGGCTGGGCTACGACTTAAACGCCATGACCAGTTTGCGCCAACGGGCTTCGTGCTGACCAATGCGGTAAGAATGATAGAAAGAGAGGCGATCAAGCAGGCCGTTGTATTTGGCTTTGAGCATGGCCGGGATTTCGTCGGGTGCACCTTCGACGGCGTATTCCCGCAGCATCTCGTCGGTGATTTCTTGCGCTATAGATGACCACTCGCCCTTGGCGATTTTTTCGTGAAGCCGGAGACAGACATCACCCCAGCCATGCGCATCAAGCACGGGCTTGTAGGTCCGCGTCGAAGCATAAAACGCCAACTGCAAGCGCACTTTTTCGCGCATCTCGTCCAGCTCGCGCTTGTTGTCGCCGGTAATCACAAACGCCAGCGAGCAGAGTTTGACATCGCTACGCGCACGTCCGCTTTTTCGTGCCCCCTCTTCAACGAGCGGGTTCACCACCTCGCGCAGATAGGTGGCCGAATGAAACGGATGCACGTGGAAGCCCTCGCACAGTTCGCCAGCAAGCCGGCACATGTAAGGGTTCACGCCTGCAATGTAGAGAGGAATGTGCGGATGGCTGATCGGCCCAGGATTGAAGGCGGGTGGCATGAGCGTGAAGTTGTAGAACTGACCAGTGGCATTTAGCTGGGTGCCATTCTGCCAGCAGTCCCAAATCTGCCGCAGCGCCAGGATGATCTCACGCATTTTCGGTCCGGGCGAACCCCACGGCACGCTGTAGCGCTTCTCGTTGTGTCCTTTCACTTGCGTGCCCAAGCCCAGGATGAAGCGTCCGTTCGTGGCTTTTTGTAGATCCCACGCAGTATAGGCCAAGGTCATGGGGCTGCGCGGAAAAGCGAGGGCGATGGCAGTACCAAGCTTGATTTTGATGGTCAGAGTCGAAGCAATCGCCAGCGGCAGGAATGGGTCGTTGGTATTCTCTAGCGACCAGAGCGCATCAAACCCCATTTCCTCGGCGGCACGCACTGCTGCCGGCACCTCGGCGAGGGAGTTGAAAACTAAGTTGGTGTCGAGTTGCATCGCTGGTCCCCTTTTCCGTCGTCCTACGCTTTTGCGCTTGGGCGCGACGATACTGCGGCATACCAGCGCTGGGTGCTAGTGTTGCTCGCAGGAATTGGCATTTTGACGAAATTCTGCGCGGTATCTATCACGCAAAGCGCAGTGATGTCGGCGATGGTGAAGCGATTGCCAGCAACGAACTCAGTCTCGTGCAAGCGCTGCTCAATGCGCGTGAAGAACCGTGCCATGCTGGCGGTACCGCGTTCGACCAGCGCCGGAATGGCCGGGACTTGCGTCGTCCCCGCCAAGCCGCGCGAACTAAACACAGGAATGGAATTGCGCACAACTTCGCTCACGGCTTGCAACCCATCGAATTCCATATGCCGTTGCCAGGACTCGATGGTAGCGCGTTCAAGCGGCGTCGCTCCCATGAGGTTAGGTTCAGGATGGGTTTCTTCGAGATAGCGACAGATGGCCACGGTTTCATCCAGCACCGTACCGTCGTCCAGCTCCAACACGGGAAGAAGGCCACGCGGGTTGATCCGTAAAAATTCCGGTTTGAGGTTGTCTCCGTCAAGAATACTGACTTCGACTTTGGGGAGCGGCAGACCTTTTTCTGCGATAAAGATGCGGACACGTCTCGGGTTCGGTGCCATTTGGCAGTCATAGAGTTTCATACGGTTCTCCTTTGTCTCGGCGCATAGCGGCGGCAACAACTAGCGCGGTGCCAGAGCTTCCAGCACGCGCACGTCAGGTTTTAAGCTGTTCTCTGGACTCAGCGGCAGCACGCACACGTGACTGGCTCCGGCAGTGTAGTACGCAGTGATGCGGTCGCGGATCGCGGTTTCACCGCCCCAAGCGATGAGGGCATCCACCAGCCGATCACTGCCGCCATTGGCAAAGTCTGCGTCGCTAAAGCCAACCTCACGCAAGCGTTGGACGTAATGTTCGACCCCTAAGTACACTTGCATGTAGCGGCGTGCCGCATCCCGGGCTTTGGCAGCGTCGGTCTCCAGCATGACGGCGAGTTCAGCACAGACCCAAGGCTGAGGACCGATGGCTGCGCGAACACGTGCGACTTGCTCGGTCGCGGTGAAGTAGGTGTGGGTCCCTTGGGTTTCCGTCGCGGCAAGTTGCAACATCTTGGGCATCATACCGGCAATCACAACAGGCGGCTCGTGGTGCGGAACCGGAGCGTTGTATGGCGTGGCTTTCATTTTCGCCAAATAGTCGCGCATGAACGCGACCGGCTTCCCGTAGGGAATACCGCGTCCAGCATTGCCGCGTTTATTGCTCACACCCAAACCGAGGATGAAGCGATCTTCGAACAATTCGCCTAAAGTCCTGGTGGCGTTCGCCGCCGCAATCGGTTCATAGGAGAAGACCACAGCAATACCAGTCGCAACGACAAGACGGTCCGTCTGGCTGAGGAGATACGACGCGAAAGAGAAACTTTCCCGGCCTCTGGTTTCAGCGAACCACAGGGCACTGTATCCCAAGCGCTCGACTGTCCGCGCGAACTGCCCGGTCTGAGCGCCGCTAAGTCCATCGAGAAAACAGAACACGCCGAGATTACGCAGCTCCATGTGGCCTCCTCTACGATTCGAGAGCGTAGTCTTCTTACTTGGTGTAGCTGATGCGGTAAAGAGCGTCGGCAAGGTCGTCTGAGACCAGCAATGCGCCGTCGGGCATCACCTGTACATCTGCCGGGCGGCCCCACGGGCGGCCATTCTGAAGCCAGCCTTCGGCGAAGGTTTCTGCTACAGCCGTAGTCTGGTTTGCTCCTACTCGCGCCAGCGTGATGCGGTAACCGATTGGGGTACGGCGGTTCCATGAGCCGTGTTCGGCAATAAACATTTGTTTGCGATATTCAGCCGGAAACATCTCGCCGGTGTAGAAGCGCATGCCGATGGCTGCGACGTGCGGACCAAGTTTGAGCGCTGGTGCAGTGAATTCACCGCAGGCCCGCTTGTCGCCAAATTGCGGGTCGGGAATGTCGCCACCGTGACAATACGGAAACCCAAAATGCAAGCCAGACTGCGGTGCGCGATTGAGTTCGTCGGGCGGCAGGTTGTCACCCAACATGTCACGCCCGTTGTCCGTGAACCACAACACCTGCGTATCTGGATGCCAAGCAAAGCCGACCGTGTTGCGAATGCCACGGGCGAAGACTTCGAGATTACTGCCATCTGGCTTCATGCGCAGCAGCGAGCTGTAGCGCTCATCTGACTGCTCACACACATTGCAAGGCGCACCGACAGGAACATAAAGCAGCCCGTCGGGGCCAAAACCGATAAACTTCCAGCCGTGATGACGCTCGCTGGGCAGAGTATCGAGGACGATCACGGGTTGCGGTGGATGATCGAGCTGCGCCTCAATGTTGTCGTAGCGGAGAATACGACTGACTTCTGCGACGTAAAGCGCACCTTCACGAAAAGCGACCCCATTGGGCATATTGAGGTCACGGGCGATCAAATACGTGTGATCGGCTTTGTGATCCTTGTTGTTATCGACTACCGCATAGACGTTGCCTTCTTGCGAGCCGACGAAGACTGTACCGTTCGGACTCAAAGCTAAGGAGCGAGCATTGGTGAGGCTTTCCGCGTAGACACTGATGGAAAAGCCAGGCGGGAGCTTGATGAGGTGAAGCGGGAGTTCGGCCCGACTCTGAGTGGGAAAACCGACGAGTAGGGCAAAGAAAAGCAACAGTGCCGGGTTACGCTTCATGTTTCACTCCCGCACTCGGCTCTGGCAATGCCTGCTGTCCCCAATGATCGAAGTGCGTGACCTGTGCCGCCGGTTTGCGTGAGACCGGGCCGAACTTCCCTTCGGGAAAACCAATGGGAATCATCACGACCACACCATATTCTTTGGGGATGCCGAAGCGTTCGTGCAGCTCTTCTTGGAAGAACTGATGCATCGTGGTGAGCGTAGCCCCAAGGCCCAGCCCGCGACAAGCCAGCAAGATATTCTGCACACAGGGATAGATCGACCCATAGGAAGGTGGCGCAAGCCCCACCCGTTCGTGCTTCGGTACAACGGCTGGCCAGTCTCGTTTGCCACAGACGAGCAGCAACACCGGAACTTCGTGCAAATGCTCAGCCAAGTGCAGCGCCGCACGTGTGATCTTGGCTTGTTGTGAGCGGTCCTCTGGAGCTGGCCGGACTAAACCAAAGCGCCGTATCATGCCGGAGTAGTAATGCTCCTGAAGAAATTGCTTTTCCTGCGGATTTTGGACGACGACAAACGCCCAGGGCTGGGTGTTTTGTCCACTCGGGGCTTTGGTACCAGCATCCAGCACCGTGCGTAACAGCTCTAGCGGAATCGGGTCCGGCTTCAAGCGCCGCATCGAGCGCAGGGTGTTCATAGCCTCGAACAGACTGATAGTGGACATGGGGGCCCTTCCTCTTCTGTTTCGTTCAAGCGGCAAAGGCTGCGAGTATCCGTTGCCGATAAAAATCTTGTTGCTCGCGGGTGGTGCCAGTCACCGGCACGCCAAGAACGACGGTATCCAGCAATCCTTCGCGTTCTCGCACTTTGGCGCGGACACGATCAACCGGACCTACAGCGCAAAAGGCATCCACCATCTCAGGTGGGACGAGATCGACAGCGTTCATCCGCTCCGACGTGCGTTGCAAAGCCCGCACTCGGGCAACCGTGTCGGCAAAACCGTGAGCAATAAAGATGTCATCGTAGATCAGTGCCCAGATACTAAAGACCATCGCCCCGGCACCAATGCGATAGGCCGTGGGCAGATCGTCCTCGACCACGGTGAAGCACTGGCCTAGCACTTCGAGGTCTGAGCGCGGACGCCCGGCTTTGTTCAGCCCGGCTTGCAGCGGCGGCACGATATTCTCGCGTACATGCTGTGGCGAAAACATGGGGTTGCCAATCAATCCGTCGCCCAGTTCGCCAGTCAACCGTGCCATCTGCGGCTTCACTGCGGCAAGATAAATCGGCACTCGGAGACGTGGCTGCGGCGTGGAGCGCGCGAAGAAATTACGTGAACGAAGCTGATAAAACTCGCCTTGAAACTCGACCTCTCCACCGGTTGACGCTTTGTCCATGATGAGGCGTAACACATGCAGATATTCCCGCATCTGAGCAACGGGTTTACCGGCATCGCGGCCAGCATACCAATTATTGGTGCGGTGCTGATGGCCGACGCCAAGCCCCAAGGTGAAGCGACCGTTACTGAGAAAATCGAGATCGAGAGCAGCAAAGGCCAGCATCACCGGACTATGTGTAAATGCCAGCACCACGCCAGCGCCGAGCTTAATGTTCTTCACGGCTGGAGCGACAGCAGCGAGCGGCAGCAAAGCCGAGTTGGTCAGTTCGCCTTGCCACAGTGAAGCGAACCCGGCGGCCTCAATCTTCTGTGCCCAGTCGATCATGACCTCGGACGAACCGTTGGGAAGGAACATGGCGTGTTTCATCGAAGACCTTCATAGAGACGAATCACCACCCTTATGCTTTCGGGATTGCTTGTAAACAATCGAGGATCGCCGCTGTCTCCAAGCGATGTGTATAGTCCACATCCACAAACGCCAGCTTCACCGTGCCATCTTGCGCGATAACGTAAGTGGCTGGGACTGGTAATTCCCACGACTCGTCGCCGTTGTAGGCTGGCAGGTCCGCACCGATGTTTTTATAAATGGGCCGCAGGGCGTCGGCGACTGCGAAGGCCAGGCCGAATTGCCGCGCCACATTGTGGCCACTATCCGTCAATACTTCAAACTGGAGGGCATTCTTCTCGACCATAGAGAGCGATTTATCCGGAGTTTCTGGAGTGATAGCAACGAGCGAAGCTCCGGCGGCTTGCATTTCCGACAAATGTTTTTGGTAGTCCCGCAACTGCAGGTTGCAGTACGGTCACCAACCGCCGCGATAGAACGTGACGACAGCAGGACCTTTCGCGAGCAGGTCAGCAAACTTCACCTGTTGCCCACGCGCATTCGGTAAGGTGAAATCCGGAGCTTTGGCCCCTTCATGCAACGCGCGTTCAGCGATGCCGGTTTTGATGAGATCAGTAGTGGTTTTCTCGAACAGATCGAGAATCTCTTTGGGAATCTTCGGCAGCATCTGCTGCTGGAACTCGCGAATCTGCGTTTGCAGCTCGCCATTCAACCAGTTAGCTGGTGTGGTCATGCGATTGCCCTCCTCGGTGTTCGTTGTTCGGTGCGCGTCACTGTCCGCTAAACTTCGGCCCGCGTTTCTCTAGAAAAGCATTGATGCCTTCGAGTCCATCACTGGTATGCGCACGGGCAGCAATGGCTTGCGACTCAAGTTCCATCTGCGTTTCCAGGGTGTCGTTCCAGGCGTTGTGCAAAAGACGCTTGGTAGCTCCGAGAGCACCCGTGGCAGCGGAAGCCAATTGTTTCGCCAGCGCCTCAGCTTCAGCTTGGAGGCTGGCATCAGGCACAACTTTGGTGACAATCCCCCATTGTTCGGCCTCTTGCGCGGTAAGCAGACGATTGGTCATCGTCAATTCCAATGCGCGTTTCAGGCCGACAATACGCGGCAAGAAATAGGTCGAAGACCCGTCCGGCGTGAGTCCGGCGCGGGTATAAGCCATAGTGAATTTCGCCGACTCTGCGGCCAACACCAAGTCGCACGAACAGGCGAGACTCATACCAGCCCCTGCCGCTGTCCCATTGACTGCGGCAATGACCGGCGCGTCCATGCGAGTAAAGCGCGAGACGGCGGCGTGCAGATAGGTCGTGACTTCTTTGAGATGGTAGGCGAGTTTCTCACCCTGGGCCGCAAAACTCTTGAGATCGCCTCCGGCGCAGAACATGCGCCCGTTGCCAGTGATGATGACTGCGCGGATCGCCGAGTTTTCACTGCATTCAAGCGCAGCATGCATCAGGTCCTTGCTCATCTCGATGTTGAGTGCGTTAGCCGCGTCGGGGCGATTCAGAGTAATGCGGGCGATATTATCTTTGATATCAAACTGAATGGTTGAGTATGACATGGATGCTCCGTGATGCGTTAGAATTGTGATCCTGCTGTATGCAACACGCACTACGTAAGGCGTGCTACGTGATTCGTGGTACGTGGCTTAACTCGGCAGTCCTCGTAAAAAGCTTGCAATTGCCTCACCGATCTCGTCTGGTGAGTCCTCCTGGATGAAATGCAGTCCTTGCACTGTCACTTCGCGCTGGTTCGGCCAAGTGCGGCAGAAGTCGCGCTGCTTGCCGATCAAGATTGTGCCGGGCTCAGCATTGATGAAAAGTTTAGGGATCGAATTTGAGGCCAGCCATTGGCTGTAGCTATCGACGATGGCAACGACATCCGCTGGTTCTCCGGCCAGCGGAATCTGTCGCGGCCAAGTTAACGTCGGGCGACGTGACTCACCGGGTTCGCGAAAGGGACGACGATACACGGCCATCTCTTCGTCTGTCAGCTTCCGTATAACGCTTGCCGGAAGCACACGTTCGACAAAGACGTTCTTTTGCAACACCACTTCTTCGCCAGCAGGCGAGCGAAAGACTTTGAAGATGTTCGATGCACTCGTCGGCCAGTCTTCCCATTGCATCGGCTGAGTAATCGCCTCCATATAGGCAAAAGCTTTCACACGCTCGGGGTGCCGCCGCGCCCAATGAAATCCGAGTGCTGAGCCCCAATCGTGCAGCACCAGCGTGACATTCTTAGTGAGCCCCAACGCCTCGAACCACGCATCAAGGTAACGTGCGTGATCGACAAAGCGATAGGATCCAGTGGGGTTTTTGCCCGAATCGCCCATACCAATAAGATCCGGTGCCAAACAGCGTCCAAGCTTTTCGCAATGCGGGAGGATGTTGCGCCAGAGATACGAGGACGTGGGGTTGCCGTGCAGAAATACGATAGGATCACCCGTGCCGGTATCGACATACGCCAGTTCAGAGTCGAGCACGGCAACACGTCGGCGGGGGTAGGAATCGAGAGCGGAGATGGAAAGATTCATGATCCACTTTCCTAGGCGTAATTGTAGGCTGGCAGTTGTACGTACTCTTGGGCTGGCATGGAGGAAAGGGCTTCCATCCGTCGGATGGCTGCCGGTGAGAAATACTTCTCGCCGCAGACAAGGCACACCTCACAGGGCACGCCGCGAAATTCAGCCGTACCACGTGGGGTTTGGCGAAAATGGGTAATCAGACGTTCCACCACTTCGCCTCCACAGAAATAGCATTGCATTTGTCCTTGCTCAGTCATGAGTCGCTCCCTCGTTGTCTTGGTGAAACCCATTTGGGCGGCTCGGGCGTGTACAGTGTGATGATGATAGCGAGCTTGCGGTATCTGTTATAGCCAACCTGCACATGCAGAGGTTGGCCATCAGAGAAGCCAAGAATCAAGTAACTCCAGCCACGCAAGTCTTCCGTGTAAGTTTCGATGATCTCTCCTGTGAGCAGCGTTTCTCTCACCTGCCCATCGGTAATGCCGCGTTCCGCCATTCTCTCTTCAGCATGGCCTGAATAGTGGTACCGATCTTCCTTGACGAATTCTACGATTTGCTCAAACGTGACTTGTGTCTGCGTCTTAGCCATCTTGTCACCCATGCTCGGGGCAGTGGTACTCTGGCGGTTCAGATGCGTCAATTGGGGGAGTACCTACGCGCGGAACGCTTCCGCCACCTTCCTAAAATCCTCCAACCTTGGCAGGAGTAACGGCTCATCGACGCCAGCGCGGCGATATTCCTCAATCCGCGCTCGGCAATGGTCTGCTGGTCCAACGATATAGAACGCCTCGACCATCCCATCAGAGATGAAACCAACAGCGGCTTTCTCGCCGTCGCTTTTGACGGTGGCACGTAGCGTTGGCAAGATCGACGGATCGAATCCACCTGTGTCAAGGAGGATTTCTCCGACATGCGGCTCTTCAAGCAAGCGGACGAGGCGTTGCTTCAAGGCCGGGTACAAACTGGCGGGATCATCGGTCAGCCGCACGACCAGCATACAGGTCATGTCGATAGACTGCGGATCACGGCCTGCGGCTGTCGCGGCGTCGCGGATCTCTTTCACTGCATAGCGGACATACGCCGGCGACACGTAGGCGTTGAGCACAGCCCCATCGGCGATCTCTCCGATCAACCGTAAACCTTTGGGACCGATGCCGGACAAGTAGATAGGAAGTCGAGATTGAACGGGTGTGGTCGCCAGCCGCACGTTACTCAGTTTGTAGCGTCCATCTGGGGCAGAGACACGCTCCCCAGCGAACAAGCGTCGCAGATGCTGCACGGTTTCCGTCAACGCAGTGCGCGAGTTGCCGTAGGGAATCCCCATTTTATCTTGAATGACTTGCGCCTCACTGCGACCAAGTCCGAGCAGGAAACGTCCACCCGAGAGACGATCCAACGTAGCACTGGCCATCGCCAGCAGCGCGGGATTCCGTGTATAGGGATTAACCACACCTACGCCGAGTTTGATCCGTTCCGTGGCAGCAGCTAGAAAACCCAGCATGGAAAAGGTTTCTTCGTGGAAATAGCGTTCCGTGACCCACAACGAGTCGAAGCCGTTGTCTTCGGCAAGCCGACCGTATTCTTGCAGCTCAGGTCCGCTGTCGATGCCGTGATAAAGAACGAGGCCAAGTCGGGACATAGGGAAGCTCCGTGTTGGTCGCCAATTGTCGGTGTTCGGTCCACAAGGCGGAGAGTTGTGCTATCGCCAAATGGTCCGAACGTGCCGCGAGGCTGTTATATCGGGGTCGTTGGTCAGAATCGGGATGTTCAACCAAGCCGCGGTGCCGGCAAGCACTCGGTCATGCAGTTCGGGGATATCGTCAATCAATGCGCTTGCGGCAACGACATCAAAACTAACAGGAATAACGACATAGTTACTGCTTTGGGTAAACAAATGCTGAAGAGTCGCTAGATTCACAGAGATACGCCTCCGCTCCGACAAATACAGGACTTCCATCAGTGTGACCCCAGAAACAGCGACGGTGTGCCGTCCTTGCTCTGATGCAGTGAATATTTGCCGTGCTCGCTTGCCGAGCTTACGATCTCTCTGACTATGCCACACCAACGCCATTGTGTCGGTGAGGTAGTACATCACAAGACTTTCTCGGCCCGGCGTTTAAGCGCTTCGGACAGCTCATGACTCGCTTGGCGAAAATCTTCATCCGTCAGATCTGCTGGACTATCTTCCCAAAGACCTTGCAATTGCACGACATATCTTGAGGGATCCATTCCCGCTGGTCCCCAGATTTTTCGCTCGATCTCTTTTATTTGCTCATCGGTAAGGCTCTGCGTCTTGCGCGTGCGGGGCGACGGCTTCCGTTTCTTTGGCTCCTGAGCCTGCACGATCGGTTCCAAATCTACTAGGACACGCTCTACTAATTTGAGCTTTTCCGCCGCGCTCAGCCTTTCTGCTAGTCCGACCACTGTCTCTAGAGTAACTGCCTTGGGGGTATTCATCGATTTCTTCTCTATTTCTCCGCTACAAACGTCCAGTAGGTCGGCACGAGGTCGGCATTTTCCTGCGAGACGGTGAAGCCGCTGTCGTTCAACATGGTGAGGATTTCGCTACGAGTATTGACGATATTTCCCCAAGTGACTTCGAACCACTGCTCGAGAATGCTCATGGTGAAGCGTCGATTGCGTAGGTCAGCCCCGGTCGCTGGCGAGCAACGATCTACTAACAGCAACATGCCGCCGGGTTTGAGGCTCTGATGGCAGCGGCGCAGGATGTCGCTTTTGGCACCGTCGGGCAGTTCATGAAACACTTGCACCATAGTAATCAGATCAAAGCGCTGGGCGAATTGCATGCCCTCACCGCCGTTCGCCTCGATGTGAACACGGTCAGCAAGTCCACGAGAGTGGAGCATCTGGCGTGACATGTCTTGAAAGAACGGTAACGGCTCAACGCCGGTCACACGACACTGTGGGAAGGCTTCGGCGAAAGCGGCAAGCACGGTGCCGCTGCCGGAGCCGACATCCATCATCGCCCCACCGCTACGCAGACGTTCTTCCATGCCGGGCAACTGGCGGGCGACTGACAGGATCAGCGGGGCGCGCTGTGCAGACACTTTCCCTTGATACGAAAAGAAGTCAGCGTCGTGCGACGAGAAGGGCTTGGTCGCTCCGGTGCGAAACGCTTCCGGATAGTCGAAGAAGTCGCGTGAAAGACTGACGAGCGTATGCGTCATAGAAAGATCGGGCGCATCCTCGGCCAGGACTTCGTCCATGAATGGGGCAAAGGTGTACCCGCGTGCGTCGTCGTAGCCCAGCACACCGACCGTACATGCGGCACGGCACCAAACCTCGGTACGCCAAGGATCGAGACCAAGTGCGGCAGCAAGGTCTTTGGAGAATGCAGCCCCACCACGCCGGGTGAGTTCAGCGAAATAACCACACCGTCCGCCGACATTCAGAATGTGCGTAGCGTGGAAGCCGAGTATCCAACTGCGAAGCGTGCGAGTTTGCGAATCTTTCGTGAGCTGGTGTTCCGACATGTGGTGCCCTTTTTATAGTTGTGCGCTAAGAAACGATAAAATTGCTTCGTAGGAACGTTGTGGCTGCTCTCCCCAAAACAAATGGCCAGCAGGTTCGAGCAAGACGAACGTGGCCCCAGGAATGCGACCAGCCAAGAGCCCCGAGTTTTCCCAGGGGACCAGGACGTCGTCTTTGCCGGTAATGACGAACGTGGGACAAGCAATCTGCGGCAGGCGGTCGTAGGTATCATGAGTAGATACAGCGTGCATGCGATGCTTCAACGCCACCGGGTCGATAGGACGTTGCCGCCGCGATTCGATCATCGCTGGGATGATTTCTGGGTGTTGGTCGATATACCCCTGGGTGAAGCAAGCTTCGGCGAGCGCTCGTCCGCGTTCTTCGGCTGACATCTCTTTGGTGGAGTAAGCTTTAGCGAAAGCGCTCGCTGGGAGCGCCACAGCGTTCGGTCCACCGGGCGTAGTGCAGCCCAGCACTAGCGAACGAGTTTTCTGTGGATGGCGGAGCACGAATTCTTGCGCGATCATGCCGCCCATGGAGACACCAAGAACGTGCGCTGAAGCGAAGCCGACATGATCCATGAGTGCCGCAGTATCGTCAGCCAGCATCGCCATCGTACACGCTTGGTCTGGCTTCTCGCTGAGGCCCGAGCCACGTTGATCGAACGTCAATACCTGAAAATCTTTGACAAACGTAGGAACCACGCTATTGAACATGCTCTGGTCACCCTGCGCCCCATGAATCATGACCAGCAGCGTACCAGCGCCGCGCAGTTGATAGGCTAATTCGACACCGTTAATTTTTGTCCGCTCCATGGCACTGCCCTCCTTGCTTGTTATGGATCGCTCACGAACGTACCGGCTTGATACACCAGTGCACGCAGCGGTGCAACTAAAGCGCCGGACAGGCAGGGCCAAGGCATGAAGGCGCAGCCTGCCATGCTCTTGCGACTTTCGTAGATACACGGTCAGATGGGCCACCTTATGGCTAGGCAAGACCAGGGGCAGGGAAAGCCGTATGAGGGCGAGCGTTTCTTTTACGGCTGGTTCATCGTCGGCATTCTCTTTTTCATTTCTGTCATTGATGGCGGATTCACTTACATCTTTTCCGCTTTTCTGAAACCGCTCTCGCAAGAATTCGGTTGG
>SYOC01000088.1 GCA_005804965.1 Pseudomonadota bacterium | reverse complement strand
AACTCATGCAATTGTCCTGGCTGTGGCGAGGTTTTGCCGCTGTAATCGCCCTGTCTCTCGCGCTTCACCCGAGCGCTGACGCCGCCAGTAAACAGAACGGGGCCGAAAGCCTCAAACCCGTGACCCAAGAACGCCTGCTCAAGGGCACCGATGATGCCTCAGGCTGGCTGATGTACGGCGGGAATTACCAAAACTGGCGCTTTAGTCCACTCAAAGATCTCAACCGCCAGAACGTCAAAAAGCTGCAAGCGACCTGGATCTTCCAGACTGGCATTCCTGGCCAGCTCGAAGCTGCACCGATTGTTGCCGATGGCATCATGTATCTGGTGGCGTCGTACAACCACGTCTACGCCCTCAATGCTGTCACTGGCGAGCCGCTGTGGAAGTACGATCACCCACTGCCGGACGATTTACGCATTTGTTGTGGCCCCACCAACCGTGGCGTGGCCATTGCTGACGACAAAGTCTTTGTCGGTACTCTCGACGCCCGTATGGTAGCGCTCGACCGCAAAACCGGCGCGGTAGCGTGGACTGTGAAAATGGATGACTATGCCGTCGGGTATAGCTCCACGGCAGCACCGCTCGTTATTCGCGATAAAGTCATTATCGGCATCGCCGGTGGTGAGTATGGAGCGCGCGGGTTCATCGACGCCTACGACATCAAAACCGGCGAACGCAAATGGCGGCGTTACACCGTGCCCGTCGCTGGCGAGAAAGGCGTCGAGACTTGGGAAGGCGATTCCTGGAAGACTGGTGGTGCTCCGGCCTGGATCACCGGCACCTATGACCCTGAACAGAACCTACTCTACTGGGCCACCGGTAATCCTTCTCCTGACTGGAACGGCGATAGCCGCAAAGGCGATAATCTGTACAGTAACTCTGTTCTTGCCTTGAATCCCGACGATGGCGACTTGAAATGGTACTTTCAATTCACCCCGCACGACGAGTGGGACTACGATGCCACAAACGGCCTGTTTCTGGTCGATGTGGATCGCAACGGTCAGAAAGTCAAAGCCGTCGCCCAGCCCAATCGGAACGGCTTCCTTTATGTTGTGGATAGTGCCTCTGGCAAATACCTGCACGGTGCGCAGTACGTCGATAAACTGAACTGGGCCACTGGTCTAGATGAAAACGGGCGACCCAAAGTCGATCCCAAATATCTCCCCCAGGTCGGCGGCAACCCGGAATACATTTGCCCGGGCAACGTCGGTGGACAGAACGGATCCTACACTGCCGCCTACAGCCCCAAGACCAAATACATTTATGTCCCGGTGATCGAGAGCTGCGGCAAAATGGAGAAAGGTTCGTCGGTGTTCATCCAAGGCATTCCGTTCTGGGGCGGCGGACCGGGAGCAACGCAAGCCGACGACCAGTCTTCCTACGGTCATCTCACGGCAATGGACCCGACGACTGGTGCCTTGAAGTGGCGCTACGTCGATGAATATCCATTGGCGGGTGGGACGCTGGCCACGGCTGGCGGGCTGGTGTTCACCGGCAACCAAACCGGCTATGCGCTGGCGTTCGACGACACTACCGGCGAATTGCTATGGAAGTTCCAAACGGGCTCAACCGTGCGCGGACAGCCGGTCACCTACAAGATCGGTAACCGCCAATACGTCGCAGTGCCAAGCGGTGGCGGCGGGCTGGCGATCAGCCTCGTTGGTGAAAATCCTTTGGGCACCAAAGGCAGCGCTGTGACAGTCTTCGCACTGCCGCAGTAGCGAGAAAGCATTCTCGTGCAACGAAAACCTTGTTGGTCATTGCTGCTGGGGGCGAGCTTCCTGCTTGCCTCTCACTGCTTCGTCCCTACTCCGCTTACTGCTGAAGAGTCGGCGCACAACGCAAACACCTTGCGCGTGTGTCTACTCGAAAACAACTTGCCGTATTCTTCCCGGCAAGAGAATTCTGGCTTTGACCTTGACGTTGCAAAAGCTGTCGCCGAAGCGCTAGGGAAGTTATTCGAGCCAGTCTGGACGAGCAATGCAACGCAAATCGACGAAATCGAGGAGAGCGATTTCCCCACGCGCAAGCTGGCAAGAAATGCGTGCGACGCGATTTTTAGCTTGCCAGGGCCAGACGCGATTAAGGACACCCCGAAACTTGCGCTCGGTGCGCCCTATTACGGCGCGGCGTTTCAGCTCGTCGCCAAAGAGCAGAATGCGCCGAATAATCTCCTCTCTCTAGGGACAGCGCTCGTCGCTATCCAATCGCAAACTATTGCTAACTTCGTCTTGCATGCGAAGAAAGTCCGCATGCGAACCTTTTTCTCGACAGAAGAAGCGTTGAACAGCGTTGCCAAGGGAGAAACTGCGCTCGCGCTACTGTGGGGACCGGCGGCAGGGTGGCACTTGCGCAACCATCCTGATCTCAAGTTGTTTTTCGTGAGCGGCTACGAACCGCCGACGGTGGTACGCTGGAACGAACACGTAGCCACTCGCGCAGCCGATAGCGATCTACGCAACACTATGGATGCCGCCATCAAAAACCTCGACGAGAAAGGCACCCTCCAAGCACTGGCTCAGCGTTATGGCCTGCCGCTACATAAACCTTTTGCCAGCACCTACAGCTTCGCGGAGATGCAGAAGCTCAATTGAGAAAGACCCACGATGACTCTGTCGATTGCTCATCTTGTCCACAGATTGCCATTGCTCCTCGCCTTGTTCCTCTTTCTTCTTGCCTTCAGTGCCCCAGTGAAAGCCCAGTCTCCCGCCGAGCAGAAAAACCCTTTTGCCGGAAACGCGGAAGCTATCGCTTTCGGCAAAACTATTTACGAAGCGACTTGCACCGGGTATTGCCACACGACTGCGACCTCGAACCGCACGGGACGATGCCCTAACTTGTTCGACTGCGAGTGGAAGCATGGCAAATCGGACGGAGAAATCTATAAAACTCTTAACGTCGGAGTACCGAACACGGAGATGGTGGGATTCAAAGGTCGCTTGCCCGATGAGATGCTGTGGAAAATCACGGCCTACATTCGCTCGGCGTCAAAGTGCACCGACGGTCAGGCAGCTACCCCAGCGCATTAAGCACGCGAAACGTCCGGCTTCTCGTGCGCTCTCGACCGGACTCGCGAGCCAGAAGGAGACGATATGAAACGGACCTTGTTCTTTTCCCTATTCGCTGCTGGCTACTGGCTACTGGCGATGTGCTCTTCGGCTGCTGCCCAACCCCGTGCCTACGTCACCAACGAAAAATCAGACGAAGTCACGGTCATCGACACCGCGACCGATAAGGTTGTTGCCACTATTAAAGTTGGGCAACGCCCGCGTGGGGTATGTGTCTCGCCGGATGGCAAGCGCGTCTATACCGCTAACGGCAACTCGAATGACATCTCCGTGATTGATGCCGAGAAGAACACACTCATCGACACCATTCCCGCCGGCGAAGACCCAGAAGGGTTAGCTATCTCTGCCGATGGCTCTCGGCTCTATGTTGTGAACGAAAGTGCCGGCACGTTTCTACTTATCGATCCGGTCAGCAAAAAGATCCTGAATAGTATTCCGGCAGGAACCGAGCCAGAAACCGTGGCCCTCTCACCGGATGGGACGAAAGCCTATATCCCCAACGAGACCTCCAACAATGTTACTGTCGTAGATACCGCAAAGTTCGTCGTGACTACTACGATTCCCGTCGGAGAAAATCCACGCGGCATCGCGTTCTCTCCCGATGGCAAGCGTGCGTATGCTGGCAGCGAACGTTCCAACACCGTCACCGTCATTGACACGGCGACGAACAAGATCCTGGCAACGATTGTTATGGGCGAGCGTCCGGTGGGGATAGCGGTACTGCCGGATGGTACGAGGGCGTATGTCGCGCATGGTAGAGCCAACGATGTGCGTGTCATTAACACTGCCACCAATAAGATTATCGATACGATTCCACTTGAAGGTGAACGAGCGTGGTGGGTAGCGCTCACTCCAGATGGCAAGAAGCTCTATGTGACTGTCGGGCGGGCAGACAAAGTGGCGGTGATTGACACCACGACGAACAAAGTCCTGACGATGATTCCTGCTGGCAAGCTGCCGTGGGGCGTGGCGGTGTCGCGCTAGGAAAGAGGAGGCACAATAAAAAGGGCAGCCTACGAGGCCGCCCTTTTTTGTTCAAGACGTAAGCTTCGTCGTTTAGCTCGGCACCGCCGCACGAATCAGCGGTTCGAGTTCACCTTTCGTGTGCATCTCGCGCACGATGTCGCACCCGCCGACAAACTCTCCATTGATGTACAACTGCGGGACGGTCGGCCAGTTCGAGTATCGCTTGACCCCCTCGCGAATCTCAGGATTGTCCAGCACGTTCACACTGGCATATTCCACCCGGTACGAATCCAGCACCTGAATGGTCGCCGCCGAGAATCCACACATGGGGAAATCTGGGGTTCCCTTCATATAGAGAAGGATTTTGTATTTCTTCACTTGCTCGTCGATGAGCGCTAAAGCATCGTTCGCCATGGTGGCTCCTCCTTTTCGTTGGTTAGCGTCGTTGGGTTTGAATGTTTACCAAGCCGGAGGCAGGCTGCTGTTCTTGCTGCATCTCCTCAGGCGTCAAGGTCGTGAGCGCTAAGGCGTGAATCCGTTGCACCATTGCATCTTGCAACGCACCGTACACCGCGCGATGTCGATTCACTTTGGACTTTCCAGTAAAAGCCGCTGACACCACGACAGCTTCGTAATGATCGCCACCGCCGGTCATATCGCGAACTTGCACTTGGGCATCAGGAATGGTGCCGAGAATCAACGAACGGATTTCTTCGGCGGTAATCGGCTCAACACCAGCCGGCATTGGTAGTCTCCCTTGTCGTCTCTTTCAGTGATTATATTCTTGGACCTTAACAGTCCACGTTATAGCGGGGAAGCTTTTGAGCTGCAACCGTCTTTTCCGGACGCAGAGAAAGGCCGAGACGAGAGTACACAACACGAACGCAGGGTAGGAACGCCCACCCTGCAATCAAGGTGTCGTTAAACGCTTACTTTTTCTGCATCTCAGCGCCGCAGCATTTAATGGCGCCAGTGCCGCCTTTCGTCACGATCACTTGCCCACCACAGGTGCCACAGAGATACATTTTTCCGAGTTGGTTCGCCATGAAACTGTTCCTCCTATTACAATCTATAGTCCACGAAAATGCGGCGTTCGTTTTTGTAAAAACGCCTGCACGCCCTCGGCTCGGTCCTGAGTGGTTTGGAGCAAGGCGTACAGATCCTCTTCCAAACGCATGCCCTGATCGAGCGTGAGATCTAACGCCTTGAGCACGGCTTCTTTGCCAAGACGCAAGGCGATGGGGCCTTTCCCTAGCAGACCGACAAGCACTTCGTCAACACGGGTCGCCCAAGCCTCCGGCGCAATCGCCTCGTTCACCAACCCAACGCGCTGCGCCTCGTGCGCATCAAGCGTGGTGCCCAGGAGCACGAGTTCCAGTGCCTTTGCCATGCCGATAATACGCGGTAAGCGCTGGGTGCCACCACAAAACGGCAGGAGTCCGTCAGCAACTTGCGGAAGAGCGAAGCGTGCCGTGTCAACACTGAGGCGCAGATCGCAAGCCAAAGCCAGCTCTAACCCAACGCTAAGCGCATCACCGTTGATGGCGGCAATCGTTGGCTTGGTCAGCGCAGCTAGTGCCTCAATAGCATGGAGATTGCCGAATGCTTCACGAATCCTCTGGGCCGAGACGCCAGCTTCTTGCGAAGCCTCATATTCCAGCCCATGACAAAAGACCTCGTCAGTGCCGGTCACCACCACAATGGCGACGGTATCGTCATCGGCAAGCTGGGCGCAAAAAGCCGACAGATCTTCTACCATCGACGCAGTGAGGCGGTTGCCTCGTTCCGGTCGCTGGAGACGAATCCACGCGACTTT
>SYOC01000087.1 GCA_005804965.1 Pseudomonadota bacterium | reverse complement strand
TTCCCAGGCCTGGATCAGCGCTTTGGGGGGCATCGCTTTGAGTTGTTCCGGGCTCAGGTGCTGCCCATACGCGACCATTGGGGAGACTGATAAAACAAGCAGAAGCCAGAAGAGTGCCATCCAGAGTACACCCGGCTTGGTATTCATCTTACATTCCTTTCCCTTCGAAACTTGTTCATCTTCTCCAGAAGGCCCTCTCCTTCTCTGAAGAATGCTTTTGCCGGAGACTGATTCTCGCCCGTTTCATTGCCCTCTCCTGATCAGAAGATCCGGTACAACCATGCCCAAACCGGCATCTAAGAGAGAAAGCGCTGCTCAGGCTTCCCCTCTGCAATCTTTCTACTATGTCCGCTGACACATACTCCTAATTAGCCTACGTGTCAAGGAAAATAGTTACCTTATAGACTCTAGCTTTCTCCTCTCCCTCCCCTCCATAATGAATGCCTCCCCTATGAGCGCGAACATCGCAGCCCTCAGGTGCCAGTTGGGTCGTCGGGTTTTTGCGCTTCGCAAGGCGGCGGGACTGACGCACTTTAAGCTGGCCGAAGCGGTAGGGGTAGGCAATGAGTATGCAGCCCTGTATCGGGAGACCCACGCCGAGCGGGAGATGGCATGGGCAGAATGTACCACGAGCAAGAGATGAAGGGGAGACGATGGCATTGCCTTGCCTCTTGTGTAAAAAAGTAGCGGAGGGAGGAGAAAGTCATGACGACAAGCGATGCTCAACAACTTGATACGCTCCTGAGTGCGGTTAAAGCGCTGGCACCGTTGATTCATGCGCACGTGGAAGAGGCTGAGCGCAACGGTCATCTATCACCGCCGGTCGTGCAGGCGCTCAAGGAGGCGGGCATATTTCGCCTGTACATTCCCCAAGCTCTGGGTGGGCTCGAAGTGTCGCCGCCAACGTTGTATCGCGTGGTCGAGGAGATCGCCCGCATCGACGGGTCCACCGGCTGGTGCGCGTTTATTGGTGCCGTCGTGAGCGTGTTCGGTGCGTTCCTGCCGGATGCTGTGTCGGAGCAGATTTTTGGCAGCGATCCGGAGATCGTTCTGGGCGGCGCGTTGTTCCCGCTAGGCACTGCCACCGTCTGCGACGGCGGCTATCGCGTGAGCGGTCGCTGGTCATATGCCAGCGGTTGCCATCATTGCACGTGGCTGCTCGGCGGGTGCATGGTGCTCGACAACGGCCAGCGGCGGCTGAGTGGCGAAGCACTAGAAATGCGTATTGTGTACGTGCCACGTCGCCAAGCCACAATCGTTGCAGACAGTTGGCAAGTCAGCGGACTGGCCGGAACTGGCAGCAATGATTTCACACTCGAAGCCGTGTTCGTGCCGGAGGAGCACACACATGTGCTTGGTCCCAATTCACCCAGGGGGAGGCATTTTCAAGGACCGTTGTACACGACGTATCCGTTGCTCAGCGCCTTCGGCTTTCCGATGGGAGCCGTGGCGCTCGGTATCGCCCAAGGGGCCATCGACGCTGTTACCGAGTTGGCGCAGACCAAGAAACCCGGCGGCCAGCAAGACACCTTGCGTGACCGGGCCGTGTTCCATTTTCAGCTTGCTGACGCCGTGGCGCTGGTCGAGTCGGCCCGCGCGTGGCTGTACGCTTCTGTCGAACAAGCATGGCACGTTGCGATCTCGGGGCGAACCGCGACACGAGAAGAGCGCGGTCGCCTCGCCCTCGCCGCCGCGAATGCGACTCGCAGCGCCGCCACCGCGACGAACATTGCTTACACTGCCGCAGGAGCGACAGCCAATTATCTCCGCAGTCCGTTGCAACGCTCGCTACGCGACATTCACGCACTGACCCAACATACTCAAACCTCGCCACAACAATGGGAGCGTGCTGGGCGCTTGTTATTGGGACTCGATCCCCACTACCCATTGATGCTCTTGTGAGCAAGGGACAAACGCTAGAGTTGGGCAACGGGCATCAGGGGTCGGGGATCGGTTTCTATTTTTGCCTTTTGATTTTCCTCACCTTCCTCTTTTCGCCCTTTCCCCTTTTCGCCTTTTTCCCTACTGCCCGCTCCCCGTTGCCTCGCCTGCATCAGCAGCGGTGCTCCTTTGATCCGCCACACCGAAAAAGGAGCGCTTCTTAGTGGGGTAATTATCAGGCAGAACAAGGATCATCCCTGGTGCTGCATGGTCGCAATTATTGAGCGCCTTTCTGTGATTCTTGGATCGCCACTCCGGTATCAAGCATGGTCGCGATCTGAGACGCACTCAGTCCGAATTCTTGCAGAACCTCTGCGGTATGTTCCCCCAGCCCAGGGGCATGATGACGAATCTGGGGCGGAGTCTCGCTAAACTTGCCCGGAACATTCACGCCACGAATCCGTCCTGCCACGGGATGCTCGTACTCCACGAAGGTCTGGTTGCGTAGCAGTTGAGGGTCGCACAATGCCTCATCAAAGGTGTAGACAGGGCCACACGGGACATCGGCAGCCTCGAAAATGGCGAGCCATTCGCGGGACGTCTTGTGCGGGAGAAATTCATCCATCGCCGCGAGAATCTCAGGAAGACTCACCGCGCGTATGGCGGGGGTGGCATAGGTTGTGATCCATTCGGGTTTGTCCATGGCGCGACACATCCGTTGCCATTGGTCGTCGGTGGCGGCGCACACGACAATGTAGCCATCTCGCGTCCGTATCGGTTGCACCAGCGCATTGGAAATCGACAGATGGCGATACTCATCGTCCGGCACGAAGGTATAGCCAAACATCGTGTCTGGCGCGATGAACGAGAAGAGCGAATCAATCATCGACAATTTGATTTCTTGCCCAATGCCTTGGCGCTCGGCCGCCACCAACGCCGCCAGAACATGATAGATCGCGTTCATCGACGTCATTTTGTCGGCAATGGCCGTGCGCAGGAACGTCGGTTTGCCATCTCCTCCTTGGACAAAGGCTAGGCCCGACATGCCTTGGATCACCGGATCGTACACCGGCTTATGGGCATACGGACCCTCCGGCCCAAAGCCAGAAATCGAGAGATAGACCATCTTCGGGTTGAGCGCATGGAGGGTAGCATAATCTAGTCCCAATCGCTCGATCACCCCAGGTCGGAGATTTTGCACGAACACGTCACTCTGCTTGGCCATCTCCAAGATGACGTCCCGCGCGGCGGGCTGTTTAAGGTCAAGGACAATACTACGCTTATTGCGATTGAAATTGACGAACCACGACCCAAATCCGGCTTTGAAGGTCATACTGAGATGACGCAAGATGTCTCCGACTGGGGCCTCAATTTTAATGACATCGGCTCCCAGATCGGCCATCAGCATCGTACAAAAAGGGCCGGTGATGACACTGCTGACATCCAACACTCGTACGCCCGAAAGTGGTCCACCCATACGTGCTTCCTCCTTTGCTTTCTGTCCCACTACCACTACAGACCGAACAGAGCAACGAGGCGGGTACACTCTTCGTCAGCGTTGCTATTTCATCTTTGCTGGTGCTTTCTCCAACCTCCAAGAAAGATCGAAGAATAGGAAGAAAATTTCTTCCGCGTTTCTTATTCGTGAGAAAGTAGAGACCTCTGGCTAACAGAAATAAGAAAATCAGTGGAAAATACGCTCTCCGCTACCGGCTTTCCACGGCAGACTCCTTGCAGCACCTTCCCACATGCGAGACAAATCTGCTTCTTTGCCACCGATGTACAACAACGGGCCTGGCAGAAAACCATCCGCGCTGGATTGCGCCAAGATGACAGATTCCCCTCCTTGGCACACGCTCCTGGAAACGGACGTGGCCCGGCACCTGCAAACCAATCTCGTCACCGGCTTAACTGAGAGCGAAGCCCGCCGCCGGCTCGACCGTTACGGCCCCAACGTGCTACCGGAGCCGGCTTCTCCGTCAGCCCTTGCCCTCTTGTTACGTCAAGGCAATAACCTGATCGTGTGGGTGCTCATTGGTGCTGCCGTGATCTCGGGCATCCTGCACGAGTGGGTCGATACCATTGCCATCCTGGCGATTGTCGTGCTGCATGCGGTCTTAGGCTTTATTCAGGAATATCGCGCCGAACGTTCGCTCGCCGCACTGAGACAATTGTCGCAGGCGTTTGCTCGGGTTCTCAGAGACAACACACTCCGCGCGATTCCGGCGCGTGACGTGGTCCCAGGCGACCTCATCCTGGTGGAAAGCGGGGACCACATTCCTGCCGATGCTCGCCTCATCTACGCCGCAAATTTACAAACGCAGGAGTCGGCGCTCACTGGCGAATCTACACCTGTCGAGAAAACTGACCAATTGCTGCCGCACCCGGCGTTACCGTTAGCGGACCAAACCAATCGCCTGTTCTTAGGTACGCACATCGTCAGTGGGAAAGGCCGCGCGGTGGTCGTTGCGACCGGGCTGCAGACAGAACTTGGTCACATCGCCACCTTGCTCCAACGCGAGACGGTGCAGGAGACCCCTCTTCAGCAACATCTTGCTCAACTCGGGCGCATTCTGTTGCTCCTTTCGCTCGGGATCGTCATGGTGGTCTTTCTGCTTGGCCTCCGGCGTGGCGAGCCGCTTGTCGAGATGTTGCTGACCGCCATGAGCCTCGCCGTGGCCGCAATTCCCGAAGGGCTTCCGGCTATCGTCACCATGACCCTGGCCCTCGGGGTGACGCGCATGGTCAAGCGTCACGCGCTGATTCGCTATCTGCCAGCCGTGGAAACGCTGGGCGCAACCACCGTCATCTGTACCGATAAAACCGGTACGCTGACCAAGAACGAGATGACTGTCTCGCGGTTGCTTGTTGGCGACCGCATCTTCAGCGTCACTGGAGAAGGTTACGCCCCAGTGGGAGAGATTCGGGGCGAGGCGCACCACGAGGACCTTCCACCCGGAGTGGGCGAACTCTTGACGGCGGCGGCGCTGTGCAATGATGCCACGTTGCACGAGGAACACGGAGCGTGGACGATTCTTGGCGACCCGACCGAAGGGGCTTTACTGGTGGCGGCAGCAAAAGCCGGACTCGATAAGCCTACACTGCTTGCGGCTTTTCCACTGCTGGGCGAGGTCCCCTTCGACCCCGAGCGCAAACGGATGACGACGGTACACCTGAGCGAGACGGGTGCTGCCGCCTACAGCAAAGGTGCGCCGGATATGTTGTTGAAAGTCTGTACGCACACACTCACGTGCGACGGACAGACCATCCCACTGACAGAATCAGTGCGGCAGCAGATTCTTGCCGGCAATGATCGCTTTGCCGGCGAAGCCCTTCGCGTCTTGGGAGTTGCCTGTCGCTTGCTGCGGCAAGTACCGCAGGCATTTCTTGCGCACGAGATCGAACAAAACCTCACCTTCCTCGGATTGGTGGCGATGAAAGATCCGCTGCGTCCCGAAGCGAAAACTGCGGCATGCGCCTGTCGCGAAGCTGGCATCCGCACGGTCATGATTACCGGCGACCACAAAACCACGGCCATCGCTATTGCTCGCGAGCTTGGCATTGCCAACGACGAGACGCAAGCGCTTTCAGGGGTGGAACTTGATGGCCTCACTGATGAGGCCCTGGCCAATGACGTGCAACGCACTGCCGTCTACGCTCGGGTTTCTGCTGCACATAAACTCCGCATCGTCAAAGCTTGGCAGACGCAGGGAGCCATCGTTGCGATGACCGGCGACGGCGTCCACGATGCCCCGGCAGTGAAAGCCGCAGATATCGGAGTCGCTATGGGCCGGGCTGGTACCGATGTGACCAAAGAGGCAGCGGCAATGGTCGTGACCGACGACAACTTCGCTTCTATCGCTGCAGCAGTCGAAGAAGGGCGCGGCATTTACGACAACATCCAGAAGGCGGTGTCCTACCTGTTGTCCTGCAACCTCAGCGAAATGCTCTTGATGTTATTAGCCACCGTCTCGTTCTTGCCGTTGCCACTGTTGCCCACACAAATTCTGTGGATCAACTTGGTGACTGATGGTCTGCCAGCGCTAGCCCTGGCGACTGGGGCAGTCGATCCAACATTAATGCAGCGTCCACCGCGTAAGCCGCATGCGCCGATGCTGTCGCTGCGGCAACTGCTCCAGTTGAGCGGGCAAGGGCTCTTCATCGCGGTGGTGGCCTTGGGCACCTTTCTTTTTTTTCTGTACCGAGCGGATCGAGATCTCCACGAGGCGCGCACGGCAGCATTCACCGTTCTGGTGTTGTCCCAACTGACGCACGCGCTTAATTATCGCGGTGCTCACGCCGATTCTTTCTTCGCTAGTCTCGGTGCCAATCCACTCTTACTCTGGGCACTCGTCGGCTCTGCACTCCTTCAGCTCATCTTAGCGCTCTTCCCGTGGACCCGAGCGGTGTTCGGACTCGCCCCACTCGCTTGCGAGGAATGGCTGGCGCTCGGCGTCCTCGGACTCTCACCGCTCCTCCTCTCGCTGTTCTCCACCAAAAATCGACACGAACTCAGGCTCAATCATGCGGCTGAGAATATCGGCACGAGAGATCACCCCAACTAACTTCCCGTCGCGGATTACCGGAACGCGCACGATGTTGTGCGTCGTCATCTTAGCGATGACAGACTCGATGAAGTCATCTTCTTCCACGCACACTGCGGGCTTTCCCATAATCTCCTCGGCTTTCACCGTCTGGAGATCCTTGCCGTCTTGCACGGCCTTGAGCAAGTCAAATTCTGTCACCACACCGAGGACATGGTTATGCGTATCAACCACCGGCAGCCCGCTGTACATCCCAGAGAGCATCTGTAGGGCGAGATCGCGACCGATGGCGCGTGGGGTCGCAGCAGTCACACGTTTATTCATGACGTCGCGTGCATGCATAGGGAAGTCCTCCTTGGTCCGTCAGTTTAGGCAACGCGATGCGCTTGCACCCAGGTTTCCGCTTGTTGCCGAATCTGGTCTGCTGGCGCGAAGCGTTGAATCCCCGCCAACAAATCTTGTTGATGCTTCGGCAACGACAGGGATTGGTCCACATGTCGCGCCATCAGTTTCACCGCCGCACGCCCCATGAGCACCAAGTCGCGGTAGATCGTGTTCAGTTCCGACTGTTCTAGCTCTAAAGCCAAAGCGAAAGACTCATCTTTGATGACGCCGCGCCGCGCCTGCTCTTCGATCCGTTTGAGCAGCGCATCCATCTCAGCCAACTTGCCGGCGAACTCGGGCATGAAGTAGCCCGTATCAGAATCGACCTCTAAGGCGGCTCTCTCGGCGGCAAGGATTTTCCCGTGATGCTTTTCCTCTTCAGCCATCCCGAGCCAGAAACTTTCTAAGGCGCGGTCATCGTTCAGCGCACCGGCAAAGGCACGGTAGATCGCGGCTACACGTTGTTCGAGGTCGCTACAGTGTTTGAGTACTTCGGTCATAAACATGGGAGTTCCTCCTTCTCGGTACGAGTTATAGTAGGTTGCGCTCGTGCGCCGCACGTTCCAGAGATTCGCGAAACTGCGGGTGAGCAATGTCGATGAGCAGGCGTGTACGTTGCCGCAGCGTTTTGCCGTACAATTGCGCCACGCCAAATTCCGTCACGACGTAGTGGACATCGCCACGCGTCGTTACCACACCTGCACCTGGTTTCAATTGCGGAACAATACGAGAGAGTGTCCCACCCCGAGCCGTGGCAGCCAAAGCAATAATCGGCTTACCTCCACGCGAGCGTGCGGCACCACGAATAAAATCCAATTGCCCACCGAACCCGGAGTAGATCGACGTACCCAACGACTCAGCGCAGACTTGGCCAGTCAGATCCACTTCTAATGCCGAGTTGATAGCAATGAGATTGTCGTGTTGCGCGATGACGAAAGGATCATTGGTGTACGCCGATGAATGCAGCTCAAAGGCCGGGTTGTTATCGACGAAGCGGTAGAGTTGACGCGAGCCGAGGATGAGGGTAGCGAGAGCTTTGCCGGGGTGGAGTGTCTTACGTGTCCCGGTGAAAATGCCGGCTTCCATCGCCTGCATCACCCCGTCGGAAATCATCTCCGTGTGCAGCCCCAACTCGCGCTTGTCGGAAAGACTGGCGAGCACAGCGTCGGGAATCGTGCCGATGCCGAGTTGCAGCGTGGCCCCATCGGGAATGAGGCTGGCCACGTGTTGGCCAATCTGACGCTCGATGTCGCCAAATGCGCTCTTTTCGAGTTCCGGCAGGGCTTCATCGGTTTCGACGATGGCGTGTACGCGGGACACGTGCAGGAAAGAATCGCCCAACACGCGCGGCATTTGCTCATTCACCTGGACAACCACGGTGCGTGCGGTTTCCGCCGCAGCTTTTGAAGCCAGCACTTCGATGCCGAGACTCATGAACCCGTGCTCGTCGGGTGGTGAGACCTGCAAGATAGCAATATCAAGTGGCAGCACCCCTGAAGAAAAGAGCGCCGGAATTTCCGAGAGAAAAATAGGCGTGTAATCGGCTGCACCAGCATTGACGGCGTGACGATCTCCCGGCCCGACGAAAAACGCGTTGTGGCGAAAGTGCCCCTCTAAGCTGGGCAGGGAAAATTCATCACCCATGAGCAAAAGATGCACGAGTTCAACGTCATGCAGTTCGGCTTTTCGTGCAATGAGTGCATGAAGGAGCGGACGCGGGGTTGCGGCGTTGCCGCTCGTGAAAACGCGATCACCGCTTTTGACAAGGCGGACAGCTTCCTCGGCAGTGCGGCATTTACGGCGGTAGTCATCAATCCAAGGCATACACAGCAGTTTCAAGTCATGAGTGATGAAGAATGAGGCTGCGACGGTCTGTCACTCCGCTTCTTTGACTGGTGCCAGCGTGCCAGTGGGCCAACCGACGGTCGCGGAAAGCAGTTGTCCCGATAAGGCGGACACGCTCCGCTGCAAAGCTGGGTGTCGTTGCAGGGCATGGGGCACGCCTTCTTGCTGGATGAACCGAAGGTACGGCAGCAGCACTTGCGTATGCGCGTAGGTGGCGGTGCGAGGCACCAGCGACGGGACGTTTGGCACAGCGTAATGCACGATCCCGTCCTGCACGAACACACCATCCTCCGTGGGCATGAGCCGCGAGGTCTCGACGCAGCCACCTTCGTTAATGGCGAAATCGAGAATCGCTGCACCGGGCTTCATCTTACGGACAAGGTCACGTGGGATGAGCAGAGGTGCGCCTCCAGAAGGTTGCCGTACTGCTCCAATCAGAACCTCGGCGAAAAGGGAAAATTTCTCAATATTGTGCCGCGTAGCAAGCGCGGTGACGATTCTTCCCCTAGAGAAGCGATCCAAAGCGTCGAGTTTGTGCAGATCGGTGTCCAGCACATAGACACTCGCCCCAACACCCAAAAACGCACGCGCAGCCTCTGCACCGAGCACGCCAGCACCAAGAATAACCACATCTGCTGGAGGAATACCTGGGAGTCCTGAAAGCAACACCCCCATGCCCCCGCCTGATGCTTCAAGCAACCGTCCTGCAATCTGCGGCGCGAGACGGCCGGTAATCTGACTCGCGACCTGCTGCAGAGGGAAAGAGCCGTCGTCTTCCCGAACTGCTTCTAGGCCAAGGGCAGTGAGCCGACGAGTCATCAGCGTCTGCTTCACCCGTACCGGCGCAGTATGAAGATGCAAGAAGGAGATCAAGGTTGCCCCATCGGCAAGCAGTGTCCACTCGTCTTCACTAGGACGTTCGACACGAAGTACCACATCCGCGCGGCCATAGGCTTCGGCAGCGGTGTAGATAATCTGCGCTCCTGCCGTGCGATAGGTCTCGTCGGTAAACCCAGCACCGCGCCCGGCACCCTGCTGAACCAGAACCTCGGCTCCAGCCAAGCACAAATCTCGGACTCCAGCAGGGGACAGGGCAACGCGCCGTTCGTTTCCACCTTTGCCACTACCGATTTCTGTTGGGATGCTAAATCTCATAAACGTATTACATCCTGCCCGCTCTCGACGGTTTCTGGCCTCTTGCTTCTGTTATTGGTGAAGCGGTACGACCTCGCCCTCACGGACGTGTACAGTCGAACCATCGTCAAGTAGCGTGATAAGGCAACCTGCATCGTCAAGATCCAAGGCAATCCCTTCGACATGCATATCTTCTTCTTTGACACTCACCCGACAACCAAGGAAGGAGCGAGCACACCACTGCTCACGCACGCACGCTCTTCCTTTTTCCAGAAACGTTAAATAGTGATACTCAAGGCGTTCCAAGAACTGCGCGGCAAAAAGATCGCGATCAATCGGGTGCTGAAGCGCCTCATACAACGAGGTGGCTCCTGCCGCCGCTTCACCAAAGACGCGATCCATGGTCGGACGATCCATGTTCAGGTTCACGCCAACCCCGAGAATTAACTGTTCGATGTGTCCATTCCGTAGCTGCACTTCTGCCAAAACGCCAGCAATCTTTTTGTCTGCAACGAGTACATCATTTGGCCACTTCGCTTGCGATTGCACACCGTAGGTATCGAGGACCTCTACAATAGCCAAGGAGCCAATTAACGTGAGGAGGCGAGCCTCAGTCGCCTTGACCTGTGGCCGGAGGAGCACCGAGAGATAAAGATTGACCCCTGGGGGAGAAATCCATGACTTCCCAAGACGACCCCGACCGGCACGTTGGGCATCGGCAATGAGGACAGCCCCTTCTTCACAGCCACCTGCGGCTGACCGAGACAAAGCCGCGTTCGTGGAATCCACCTCCATCCAGCGCTCAATATGTTTTCTCAGCAAGCGAGTGTGTAGCATTGCGGTGATGGCTCCGATCTCCATTGCCTGTTCCATGGACGCTTTCCCTTTCCTGTGGATGCAGCAGATTGTCGATTAGCGCACGCTCAACACGGTGTACCCTTTTTCTTCAAGAGCCTCTCGGGCCGTACTGGGGTCACTCCCACGCAAACGCACGTAAAAAATCGGCTGCTCGCTCCAGGGATCTTTATAGGTGCCGACGCTCAGGACCTCTGCGCCAATCTGTTGCAGCACACCAGTCGCCTCGGTCAAATCGCCAGCTTTTGCGGTCTGCAGGATGTCGATGCGGACACTTCCCTCTACCGACACCCCCGACACTTCGAGGAACGCCTGCATGACATCGCTGGTTGTAATCATGCCGACGACTTGGCCGTTCTCGACCACCGGCAGGCCGCTGATACGGTATTTGCGCAGCAGGCACACGGCCTCTTCGACAGGTGACGTCGGAGAGATCGTCAACGGAGACTCCGTCATCGCACCATCGACACGGGTGCGTTCTTCAGAGCCAACGAATCGCAGGATATCGCGGTCGGTAAGAATGCCGACCAGGGTGCCGTCCTGCACGACTGGCAGACGACGAAATTTGCCAGTCTCCATTCGCTCTTTCGCGGTAGCCAAAGTCTCGTGTGGACCGATCATGGTCGGACGAGCCGTCATCCGATGTCGTACTAACATAACAACCTCCTCTGCGGGTTTCTGGCGATGACAGTCTTCGTTAGCACGACCGATGCCGACGGCGCTTGGGGTGCGCACGGCATGAAATCCCGCATTTTCTCCCCGCGATTCTCGATTTCTGGAAAATCTTGGCTTTTCTTTCGCGTCCCCAGGAAGCAGGGAGACAGGCTCCGTGATTTCTGGAGCACAACACCTGTCCGTCGCACGGTCGGCATTTTGCTATGGACAGGCGACCGGACTAGAGCGGATTTCAGAAGATTGGCACATCAGGGTTGTCACCCTGAACGAAGTGAAGGGTCTCGCAGTGAGATTCCTCGCTGCGCTGCTCAGAAACAAAATCTGCGACCCGGATCAGCTATTCATGGCAGCCCGTCATTCCGGGCGAGCCACGCGAGACCCGGAATCCAGGGGCGAAAATCTGGATGCCCGCCTGCGCGGGCATGACGGCCAGGGATGCTCCCTCTGTGTCTGCCCATTTGCTGCGGGTGTAATCCTCTGGACAACTCGCAATGACAAA
Source organism: Pseudomonadota bacterium (assembly GCA_005804965.1). Taxonomy (GTDB): domain Bacteria; phylum Desulfobacterota; class Binatia; order Bin18; family Bin18; genus SYOC01. The sequence goes on along the minus strand of SYOC01000087.1, from coordinate 20,864 downwards.
GCCCAATGGCCACATCGTCAAGTGTACGAATGTTTCGCCTTCGGGTTTAGAGCAAGGCCGTGTCACTCGCTGCGCACGGCCAACACCGGACGCGAGGTCGAGCGCAGGACGGCTTCGGTGACGCTGCCAAGCAGAAGCCGACGAACCCCGCTCCGTCCATGGGTGGCCATAACGATCAGATCGACTCCTCGTTGTTCTGCGGTATCGAGAATCGTTCGAACTGGTGCGCCTTCTTGAACAAGTAATTCTGTCCGTGCGCGTACGCCCATGAACTTCTGCTGTAAGACCGCGAGCTTCGCGTGCGCGACGCGATGTGCCTGTACCCAGAACGGTTGCGCGGATCGTGGTGGGCGCGTGAGTGCCTCTGCCATCGCCTGCTGAAAGTCGATAACCACGGCATCAGGATCATAGGTATCGAGGAGCGGATTCTCGATGGCGTGCAGAAGAAAGATGTCGTTGTTCGCCGCCAGTTGTAGAGCCCACTCTTCGCTCACCATACCGCCCAGGCTGAAGTCAGTCGGCAACAGCAGCGTCTTGATGCGTGGCGGTACTTTCACCTCCTTCACTTCCTCGGCATTCGGAACAATTAGCACGGGGCAAGGAGCGGTACGAAGGAAAGCTTCCGCCGTACTGCCGAGCAATATGCGCCGATACCATGATTGGCCATGAGTGCCCATCACCACAAGCTTGGCGGAGTCTTTGGCAACCGCGTCAATAATCGCTTCATACGCTCGGCCCTCGGCGAGGACAGTAGCGACAGCAAGTCCCTCGCAATGCCGCGCGACAAGCGCGGCAACCGTTTCGTGTGCCCATTGGTTATAGGCGGTGCGCCAAGACTCCAGATCGGTCTGGGCGAGAGCATGACGCCGCATCCCCTCGAAGGACTCGTTTGCGTGCAGCACCGTTATGCGGCTGCCGAGCGTCCGTGCCAGCAATACAGCCCACGCAAGGACTGGGTCAGCACTATCGTGCAGATCGACGGGAACAAGCATGTGATCGACGTGTGGCATTCGGGTGCTCCTTACCTCAGCGGTCATCTAGTCTCAGGAGGAATATGTTGATGGGAACCTTCAAAGAGATGCTCTCCTAAGCGCTCTCCTCTTTTTCCGAAGTGGAAGATGCTTCCATTTTTGGCAAGAGGACGTGCAAGACACCATCGTGGAACTCGGCGTGGATCTTTTGTGGATCAACAGAGGCCGGGAGACGCAATCGTCTCACAAATGCTCCAGAGCGACGTTCCCGGCAATGAAAATTTTCCTCGTCACAGATACGCTCGAATGCGCGTTTTCCCCGTAAAACGAGATCTTCCTTTTCGACTGCCACGGCGACATCTCCCTCACGAACTCCCGGCAAGTCCACTTCTAAAACGAACGTGGCGGCGTCTTCGTACAAGTCGAGCTGCGGGATCCAAGTCAACTCTTGGGTGCGACGCCCCCCCCAGGGACGAGAGATCAATTCATCAAAGAGGCGATCCACTTCACGCGAAAGCTGGCGAAAAGGCGTGGGAAGCCAGGAGTCTGTCTTGGCCATAGTTTGTCCCTTCTTTTATGGCAACTCGAAACGAAATGCCTCAGGACGGACAGTGAGCACAGAGCACTGCGCCATGCGTAAAACCTGCTCGGCAACGCTGCCAAGGAGCATGTGCGAGATTCCCGAGCGCCCATGCGTACCGATCACAATAAGATCGGCACTGATTTCCTCAGCAACCTCAGCAATCACTTGCGCGGCTCGCCCTTCACGTGTCTGTTGTTCCCACACCAGCCCGCCACCACGCGGAAGATCGTGAAGAAACTCCTGCCAGTCCGGTGCCAACTCTTCAGGCTTCACGAGCGGCGGGAGCGCGACCGCTTCTACACCGTACGTTGCTGAATACAGGTACCGGAGATCCAAAACGTGAAGAAACACTGCGCGCCCACCGAAACCACGGACCAGCTCCAACGCCTCTCGGGCACCTTGCTGAGAACAGGCGGAAAAGTCCGTCGGAATCAGCACGGTCTTCGGGCCAGCAGCAAAATCCCGTTTCGCGATCAACACTGGGACAGGAGACTTCCGTAAGACGCGCTCGCTGGTACTACCGAGAAAGCGGTCATCGTCCTGTGCCGAAGCGCCGACCACGAGCATATCGCCTCGCCATTCCTTACACGTCGAGATGAGTTCGACGAAGGGTTTCCCGATGTGTACGTCGATGTCACTTTCGAGAGCGGCAAATTCCGCACCGTGCATGAGTTCGGCGAGTTGTTCTCGCATTTTCTCGGCGACCTGCTCTAACTGGGTTTGCGCCGGGACAGTGGGGAAACGCAGCTTGACATACAAGGGATAGGGCTCAACGACATGAAGCACGTACAAAAGCGAGTGCGCCCGTGCAGCAAACGTTCTGGCCGCGCGTAACGCCCGTTCGCCATCCGGCGTGGGAGCATATCCGACTACAATTCGACGGAGCTGACTCATAAGTGAGATCCTTTCACGGTACCTCTACCGACGCTGGCGTTTGCTGTCCGGTCACTGCTTAGTGCATTTCTGCCACGAGCTTGAGCATGTCGGTTTCGGTCACAATCCCAACGAGCTTTGGTCCTTCGAGGACTGGCAGGCAGCCGATCTTTTTCTCTATCATCAGCCGCGCGGCATCTTGCACCGAAGCGTGAGGGGCAATCGTCACCACCGGCACGTTCATCACTTCTTTGATGGCGATGCCTTCCAAGAATGCACGCTGGGCCTTCTCACCGTATTTCATCACTGACCCAAGCGAGGCTTTGTATAAATCGCGCTGGCTCACAACCCCAACAACCTTCTCATCTTCGACTACCGGGAAATGCCGCACTCGCCCGAGATTCATGATGTCCTTCGCGACTTGCAACGAATCGTTACGTTCCAGCGTCGTTACCTCGGTCGTCATGATGTCGCTCACGGTTTTCATCGCTCACACTCCTTTCCTCTCTACACAGTTGCTTCTTGAGTCTTGGCAGAATCCATGCCAACGCGAAGACAAGCAGAAGACAGGAAAAAACCGAACGGCTTCCGAAAACTGAGAGGCTATCGCCCAAGCTTTCCCAACTTTGCGAACGAGTGGCCCACGAATGAACAGGGAACGACGGCAAAGAGTGGTCCGAGACACGGCATGGTTTTCGCTGATTCGCGGAAGCGAGAAGTTACCGGAGAGTCGGAGCGAAAGGAGCGTTATGTTGCGGATTCGGTTTCACGGACGCGGCGGACAGGGCATGAAAACTGCCAGCCGCATACTCGGCTCGGCGGGGTTCCATGCCGGCTGGATTGTCCAAGACTCACCGGTCTACGGTGCCGAGCGGCGCGGTGCGCCAATGAGTGCGTTTACTCGTTTAGCGCGAGAGCCCATTCGTGAGCGCGGGGTCATCGCATCTCCCGATCTTGTCGTTATTGCCGACGAGACCTTGCTTGCCGACCTCGCGGCCCAGCCGCTCTTAGGCTGCGATACGCGCAGCACCGTGCTGATGAATACGCGGAAGCAAAGCGCTGAGTTGTCGCCTCTCGGGGCGGTCTCTCGGGAAGCTATTTTTGCGGCGGACTTTACCGCGCTGGCCTTGGAGACAACCCAGTCGCTTGCCAGTTTGAGCGTCGCCCTCGGCGTCGCAGCAGCACGGCTGCTCGGCCTGTCACTCAGCGAAGCCCTGGCCGGTGTGACGGATGAACTTTCGCCTCATCTCTCTGCCGAACGACAGGCAAAGAATGTCGCCCTTGCACAGGTGGCGTATGCGCGGGCCGAGGGGTGGCCCATCATTCAGGAACGCCAGACGACCGACTCGCCCACACTCGTCACGCTCGTTGAGGTCGCGTTCGACCCTCCAACGGTCGCCGCGCCCAGCATCTACGCGATCAGCAACAGTCCGGAACGTAAGACTGGCAACTGGCGACAGTTTCGTCCGGTCTTACACGCAGAGCTGTGTACTCGTTGCTGGATTTGTTTCGTGCGCTGCCCAGAGGCGGCGATTGCTCTTGATGCCCACGACTATCCTGTCGTGGATTACGACCAATGCAAAGGCTGTTTACTGTGCGTACACGAGTGCCCAACTCACGCGTTCACTGCCGAACAGGAGGTCCGATGACTGCGCAACAACTCCTCACTGGAAACGCGGCTGCGGCCTGGGGCGCACGCCTCGCGGATGCGGATTATATTCCGGCGTTTCCCATCACACCGCAGACGGAGATCATCGAACTGCTCGCCCAATGGTCCGCTCATGGCGAGGTGCCGGCACGCTTCGTAACGCTGGATTCTGAACATTCCATGCTGACGGCTGCTGGCGCGGCGGCCGCCGCTGGTGCCCGTGTGTTTACTGCGACGTCAAGCCAAGGCTTGCTCTATGGTTGCGAAGTGCTCTACACCATCGCTGGGTGGCGGGTCCCGCTCGTCTTGGTCAACGTTTCACGAGCACTCGCGTCCCCGATCACCCTCGAAGCCGACCATAACGACATCCTTGCTGCACGCGATACCGGGTTTCTGCAAATCCATGCAGAGACGTGTCAAGAAATTGTAGACTCAATTCTTATGGGCTACCGGCTCGCCGAAGATGAACAAGTCATGGTGCCAGTGCTGGTCAACCTCGATGGCTTCACCCTGTCGTTCACGCGCGAACCGGTGACGTTGCCATCCCCAGCCGCAGTTGCTGAGTTCTTACCTGCCTATCACCCCCGGCATGCCTACATTCGCGGCGACAAGCCTATGGCACAGGGGACAGCAGTCCTGGGTGGAGCGCCCTACAGTTATTTTCGCTATCAGCAGCAACGCGCCCAAGACAATGCACTGACCATACACCAGACCATTGCCGAAGAATTTGCCCTACGCTTCGGTCGGCGTTACGACTTGGTGGAATCGTTCCAGCTTGACGACGCCGACTACGTCTTAGTCATGTCGAATGCGTTTGCCAGCAAAGGAAAGGCGATGGTCCAATGGTGGCGCACGCAGGGAAGAAAAGTCGGACTGTTGCGACTACGGGTTGTACGCCCGTTTCCTGGAGCCGCCATTGCTGCCGCACTAGTTGGACGCAAGGCCGTAGCGGTATTCGATCAAAATATCGCACCGGGAAGCGGCGGCATTCTCTACCCTGAGATTGCTGCCGCACTCTATCACGAGCCTCGGCGCCCGCCGCTGCTGAGCGTCATCGGCGGACTCGGCGGGAAAGACATCTCGGCAGGGGAGTTTGAGGCGGTGTTCCAGCATCTCGAACGCATCGCGTCTGGCACGACTGTCATCGGTCCGCTGCTGCTCTACACGCAACAAGAGCGCGACCGCGTCCGTACCCTCTTACAAATTGCCGGGAAGGAGTTGAGCGCATGACTTCGCCAACCAGTCCAGAACTAGAGTCGATACAGACCCTCAAGCAGATCGCTCGTGAAGAATTTATCTTGCCGGGCACGTCCATTTGCGGCGGCTGCGGCGGGCTTGAAGCCCTACGTTTAGCGGCGAAAGTACTTGGTCCGCAGACAGTCTTCGTCAACGCGGCTGGGTGTTTCACCTTGCTGGCCACGTTTCCCTACACGCCGTTCAAAGGCTCATGGCTCTACACGACCATGGCCAGCGCGGCCGCTGGAGCGCAAGGCGTACGCGACGCACTCGACGTGCTGATGGCTCGCGGGAAATTGCCAGCAAAGGACGATGTTGAGGTTGTCGTTGTGGCAGGCGATGGCAGCACCTACGATATCGGGCTCTCAGCGACTTCGGGTGCCATCTTTCGCGGGCTGAACTTCTGGTATTTCTGTTACGATAACGAGTCCTATGGCAACACCGGCATGCAGATGTCGAGTTCCACACCGTATGGTGCCCGCACGGCAACGACGCCGGTCGGCATCCACAGCCAAGCCGGGACGGAACACGGCAAGAAAGATATGTTCGAGATTTGGCGGGCGCATCGGCCAGCCTACGTTGCCACTGTGTCACCACGTTTTCCTATCGACCTGACCAATAAGTTTCTCAAAGCCAAAACATTGCGAGGAGCGAAGCTGTTTCTGGCCCATGCGCCTTGCCCCACAGGTTGGCTCTACGACCCCGAGCGCACAGCCGACTACGCGCGACTGGCAGTCGAGACCGGCATGTTTGCTTTGAAAGAAGCCGTGGACGGTGTGGTGACACATACTTATGTGCCGCGCCGCCATCGACCGGTGGAAGAATACTTGCAGGGGCAAGGGCGCTATCGCCACCTCTTCGAGCCGACGCGGAACGACGCAGCACTGCGACAGATTCAAGACCAAGTGGACCGCTACTGGGCCGGAGTACACGAGACCACCGGCGCAGCACGATAAAAGCAAAGTCTTGGCCTAGCGTTTGCCGTACAGCGCCTCTTCCACCGGGGCCAAGGCGGCATCCAGATCATCTGCGGTCTCGACCACCCAGTGACACGCTTCTGGCAGATCGTCAAAGGATGGAAAGTCGTCTTCCTGTTGCAGCGCAATTTCCCAGGTAGCGTCGGAGACCGTATCCGCCTGTTGCGCACGCTCGCGCAAGCGTCGCTTGACTTCATCGAGCGATGTGCGGCATTCAACGAACATCACAGGCACGGCAAGGCGTGCCCCTAAAGCGAGCAGCTCGTGCCGCACATCGCGCTGACGGCAGGTGGCGTCGATGATGACACCGCGTCCTGTGCGCAGTTCTTCTTCGGCATGCGCCGATAGTGCAGTGTAAGTTCTCCGAGTGAAGTCCTCATCGTAGATACCGCCGTGATACTCAGCGTTGGCTCGCGTTGTCGGAGCTACGCCGCCTAGGCGTTTCCGCACGACATCAGAATTGAACACGGCAAAGCCGGTGTGTGTACCCAGGAGCTGAGCCACGGTTGATTTCCCGGTGCCAACACGTCCACAAACAACGAGTAGTGTCGGGACAGGGTTGCCTTGCGCATAACGTGAGGCCAAGCGAAAAGCGCGGCGAGCCTGCCATCGTGCGCGTTCCTGCTCCCGCGCAGGGACTTCGGGCTGGCAGCTTTTCAGGCTCTCGACCTTGCCACGAACATACGCGCGATAACAACGATAGAAAGGCAGTAGCGTGATCAGCTCGGCATCATCTGTCTGCGTAGCATAGAGGTCCGTCAGCTCGGCAGCATGCCGAGGAGCACCATGCAGCTCCATGTCCATCGTTAAAAACGCTAATTCTGAAGCGACATCACAGGTCCGCAAGCGCGGGCTGAATTCAAGACAATCGACGATTTCGAGGCCGTGCTCAAGAAAATAGACATGCTCGCAGCGTAAATCGCCGTGCCCGTCGCGCACGCGCTCATGGAGGACACGACGCGCCATGAGCGAACGGTGCTCAGCAAAGAATTGCTGGCTGAAGTCTTGCATGGTTTGATAGCGGCGCTCGCTTATCGTCTGCCCGACAAAGCATTGCGTCTCGGCAAAATTCTCGGCGACGGCTTGCCAGATGGCCGGAGGCGCACCGTAGACCGCAGCGTTGTCGAGGGTCGCTGTACGATGAAACTGCGCTAAGCGGTTGGCAAGATTACGCAGCTCGTCCGCCCCGATGCCTCCAGTGGCGAGCAACGCCTGCAAAGTTCGCTCGGCAGGTAAGCGGCGCATTTTGACGAGATAGTCAATAATCGTTGCCTCAGGCCACTGCGCCGCGTCGCGGATGCGGTAATCATCGCCGATATGCAGCACGGGCATCACGCCAAGATAGGTCGTAGGAGCAAGCCGACGATTGAGCCGCACCTCTTCCTGACAGTAGTGGTGACGCAGTGCTAGTGTCGAGTAGTCAACGAAAGGGAACCGTACAGGTTTTTTGAGCTTATACACCTCCTCGCCAACAAGAAACACAGCGGAGATGTGGGTCTGGATCATCTCGACCTGCTCGGGAGGATGCAGGTAGCATGACGGCTGCTGCAGCGCTTGTAAAAGATCGGCGAAGGCGGCGGTATCAGAAGGAGAGTTCATAAGACTCCTACGCTCGTGGTCAGAAAGAACAGTATGGCTACAGTCCGCAACGAGCAATTGAGGTGCCGAAGACTTGACAGGCTGGAGGAGTATGTGAGGCAAGGCAGAGATGGGATAGGTCGGTCAGCAATTGGGGGCACATCTCAAGATAGAGGTAAGCGAAACCGGCGTTTCCCCGCCCTCCATCTCAAAACGTCTTAACAGAGGATTGGCAAAGCTGAGGCCAGAGGATTTGGGTCTTTTAGGGCGGGATTTTCGCATCGTCGCAAAATCCTCATCGTCCTTTTCTCAAGGTTAAGAATTGCTCTCGTGCTGAAGGGACAAAACGACGGCACCTTCTTTGCTCTCGCATCTGCTGGTGGTCGTCGCACTTTTGCAGCGACGCGGCCAGCACTTGGAGGAACAAATTATGAGTGACAACGGATGGGGACGCGGGTGGTGGGTCGTCGGAGTCCTCGGTCTCGTCATCGGATGTACACAAGCTGGCGGAACCATGCGCCACACCGGAGCATCACCGTCGGCAACCGAAACTGAGATGCCCACGCTAGCAACGGAAGAACGTGGATCGTCCTCGCCAACGCCAAGAGCTGGGCGAGCGATGCTCGCCCAGACGCCACTACGCCACTTCACCACCGGAGAAGTCCTCTATATCCGTCATTGCGCTGGGTGCCATGGCTGGGAGGGAAATGGCACCGGGCCAGTCGGGCAGGTCTTGCTGAAGAAGCCGCCGTCGTTGCGACGCACCGAACTCTTGACACCGCAGGCCGAAGCAGACCTCATCGCGCGTATTCTGCATGGCAGAGAGTTACGTGTCGCACTGACACCCGAAGCCATGCAACACACCGACGCCGAGGTCTCGGCATTAATCGCGCACATCCGCCGCTTACCAACCATGCGCTGGTCAGAAGTGATGGCTGGCCAGCAAGTCTACGACACGCTCTGTGTCTCGTGCCACGGCATTTATGGCCGTGGGGATGGGCTGCTCGCACCGTCGCTGTCACCGCGCCCACGCGATCTCACCGACCCGCAGTATCAACAACACATTTCCGACGCAGCGCTGTTGCGCATTGTCTCTGACGGGCAAGGAGCCATGCCCAGCACAGTTGATGTTTTGGATGCCAAAGAGCGACGTGCAGTCGTCGCCTTTCTGCGACTGTTAGCTCCCGGGTATGAAACCTATGATCGCTTCTGCGCAGTCTGTCACGGTATGTCGGGGATTCCGCTGGACGTAGTGCAGAACGAACTCCTCGGCGAAGTGTGGAGCGGTGCGGCAGTGGCAACTAAAATGCCCATCTTCGACAAGAAATATATGCAGGCCCATACCGATGACTACTTGCGTCCTCGGGCGCGCCACATGCTCACGCAACATCGCACCGTGATGCCCCACTTCAGCGGGGAACTCGCGGCCGAAGAGGTCCAACAAATCCTCGCGTATCTCCGGTCGTTGCCGCCGCTGTCGTAGTCGCTTGCCTCGGGCATCTCTGGCAGCATAGGGATGACAAGGCAACCGTGCATTGCCTCGCCTTCGTGTCTTGGGTACGTTATAACATCGGTTCGATCAAGGAAGATGTCATGCTCGTACTCAAAGTGACGAAAATCGGCAATTCGACTGGCCTTTTACTTCCCAAAGAAGCGGCCGCTCGGCTCCAAGTGGAGCCTGGCGACGTGGTGTATCTCACTGAAGCGCCGGACGGCTATCGAATCACGCCGCACGATCCCGACTTCGAGCGCCAGATGGCGAGCGCACGGAAGTTGATGAAGAAACGTCGTGCCGCGTTACGCGAGCTGGCGAAGTGAAGTGGCGGTGGATCATGCGCGCCGTGACCCTCGCCATCCATGATCGACAGCTTGCTGAACATGGCGGGAAATCCGGTGTACGCGACTTAGGTCTCTTGGACTCGGCGTTAGCCCGTCCGCAAAACCTCGCCGCTTACGGCGGCGATACGGTCGATGTTGCCGCGCTAGCTGCAGCGTATGCGTTCGGCATTGCACGGAATCATCCGTTCATCGACGGCAACAAACGGGTTGCGGCGGTTGTCATGGAATTGTTTCTCGACGAGCATGGGTTCGATCTCCTCGCTGAAGATAGCGAACTCGTACTCGCTTTTCTTCGTCTTGCCGACGGCTCGCTTTCCGAAGATGAGCTGATCGCTTGGCTGCGGGCTCGCATCACGCGAAGGCAGCGACGCTTCCCTCCAAGTCGTGGAGGATACTGAGCTAGCCAAAACAGCCGGGCACGGAAGGAGCATCTTCAACGGTGCGGACAATCATCCTCCTCACGATCTCCAACGTGTTCATGACCTTTGCGTGGTACGGACATCTCAAATATACAGAATCGCCGTTGTGGAAAGCGATTCTCGTGAGTTGGCTGATCGCCTTTGCCGAGTATTGCTTTCAAGTCCCGGCGAATCGTTTGGGCTACGCCCAATTCTCCGCCGCGCAGCTCAAGACCATCCAAGAGGTCATCACCCTCACCGTCTTTTGCGTATTCTCCGTGCTCTACCTCAAAGAAGAACTGAAGTGGAATTATCTCGTCGGCTTTGCCTTCATTGCCGCCGCAGTGTTCTTCATCTTCAAGAAGTGACTGCGCCCCTACAACTCACGCCCGCGCCTATGCTATGGTCACGAAAATTTCCTGTGGAGGCACACCATGCGCGCGGTGTTCATCATGTTGAAAGTCGAGCCTGGCTTCGTGTCGGCGGTGGCCGATCAGATCACCGAACTCGGGAGCTTCTCCGAAGCCTATTCTATCTCCGGTGCCTATGACCTGCTAGTGAAATTGTACGTGGAAAACTTTGATGATCTCTCGCATCTGGTGACGGAGCAAATCCAGAAGATCCCGCATGTGCGTGAAACCTTCACCATCTTAACCTTCCGAGCGTTCCAGTAGCCGCACCCCGCGCGAGGCTCTTGATGACGACGTGGACGCTCATCCGCCGTAATTTGACCCGTAATCGCACGCGGACGCTGCTGACAACACTCGCCATTAGCTTCTCTATTTTCCTGGTTTGTGCGGTGATGACGCTGCCGTCGGTGCGTGACACGATCGTCACTCGGTCGGCCAACGCCCTGCGCCTGACGGTCCATCACAAAGCTGGGCTGACCTACATGCTGCCACTCGCCTACGTGCAGCGCGTCCGCACCCTGCCACATGTGGCCGGCGTGAATCATTGGTCCTGGTTCGGCGGCATCTACACCGAGCCGAAAGACATGTTTCCCAACTTTGCTATTGACCCAGAAACGGTCGCCGAAGTGTGGCCGGATTACGGATGGGACCCTGCCGTGTTGAAGGCGTTCAAGCAGACACGGAACGGTGCGCTGGTCGGTGCACGAACGATGAGCAAGTTCAACTGGAAAGTGGGAGACGAAGTCGCGTTGCGCGGCGGGGTGTTTCCCGTCAATCTCAGTTTCAAGATCGTTGGTGCCATTCCAGAAAAAGGCAACCCGGTGGTGTTCTGGTTTCCACGACAATATCTGGAAGAAGCGATGCAACCCTACGGCGGCTTCGGCGGGATCGGTATGCTCTGGGTGCGCGTCGATCATCCAGATAACATCAACACGGTCATGGCCGCCATCGACGAGCTGTTTCGCAATTCGGAAGCGGAAACCGCCTCGGAAACCGAGCGCTCGTTCTTCGCTAACTTTCTTAGCTCCTTCGACGGCATTCTCACTATCGTCATGCTCGTCGGATTTTTGGTGGTCGCAGCCATCGTCCTCATCGCCGCCAACACTGCCGCAATGAGTGTACGCGAACGCATTGGTGAAGTGGCCGTGCTCAAAACCATCGGCTTCCGTCGGCGCACGATCTTCGTACTGCTGTTGGGCGAAGGGCTGCTGATTGCTGCCGTGGGCGGGTTGTTAGGTGCCGGCCCAGCCTATTTCATCCTCAATGCTGGCAACAGCAGTTGGTCGCCGTTGCTCGGTCCGTTGGGGATGTTCATTATGCCGGTGTCGATCATGATCCAAGGGATCTTTCTTGCCTTGCTGGTAGGATTGCTCTCCGGCATTATTCCCGCGCGGGGCGCGGCACGCCTGCATGTCGCAACGGCATTACGGCAGATCGCCTGACGAGCCATGACCATCCCACTCAAATATAGCCTGCGTAACTTGACCGTGCGGATCATGACCACGTTGGCCACAGCCGGCGGCATTGCTTTGGTCGTGGTGGTAACACTGTTGCTACTTTCGCTCGTTGTAGGATTGCAGAAAATGTTGGCGGCCACCGGCGGCGAACACAACCTCGTGGTGATGCGCAAAGGTGCGACCAACGACGGCTCCAGCAGCGTGACGCGCGAGGCCGTGCAAGCGTTGCGCTACGTGCCGGGTATTGCCCGCACACCAGAAGGCGAACCGTTCGTCTCCCCGGAACTCATCATTCAGCCCTTCGGCCAACCCAAAGGCGGCGGGCGCGAGAACATGCTGGTGCGCGGCGTCTCGCCGATGGCGTTTCAGGTGCATGCGCAGGTACGTATGCTGGCCGGGCGTGTATTCCAGCCATCACTCGGTGAAGCGATTGTTGGCGTCTCGGCTTCGCACCGCTATCAAGGTGCCGGGCTGGGCGAGACGCTGGTCTTCGGGCGACGCTCGTGGCAAGTCGTGGGAATCTTTAGTGCCGAAGGGTCGGCCTTCGAGTCAGAAATCTGGGTCGATGTCGAGGACTTATTCACCGATGCCAATCGTTCTGCCTATTCTGGAGTGCGATTGACCGTAGCACCAGAAGCGGATCGCGACACGCTTATCCGGCGCATCGCCGAAGACCCACGCATTTCCCTCGAAGCCAAGCCCGAGATGGACTATTACAGCGAGCAGGCAGAAAGCGCCAACACGCTCTATGTGCTGACCTCTATTCTTGCTTTGATTATGGGGACCGGCGCGGTGTTCGGAGCCATGAACACTATGTTCGCCGCCGTGACCCATCGCACGGCAGAGATCGGCACGCTGCGTGCGCTCGGGTTCAGTCGTGGTACGATTCTCTCGGCGTTCATGCGCGAGTCGCTCTGCCTCGCACTGATCGGGTATGTGGGTGGAGTGGCACTTGGGAGCGGGGCGATTGTGCTCGTGAACTCATTGATTCACGGCGTAGCGTTCAACCTTGCTTCGTTTTCCACGGCAGTCGTCACGTTACGCTTATCGCCTGCCATTCTCGTTGCCGCGCTGCTCTTAGCGGTGACGATGGGTCTGCTCGGTGGCTTCCTGCCGGCGCGGCGGGCGGCACGACTCGGGGTGATTGAAGCGTTGCGGCGGGGGTAGTGGTTCGAACTGCTACCATAAGGTCGATATCGGATATTGCTGAATCTGCGGATCAGGACTGACGATCACGAGACCATGAGCGAGTGCTTGACAGACTAAAAGCCGGTCAAACGGGTCACGATGCAGGGCGGGCAGACGATCCAACGTTAATATGGCAGCTTCTTCGATCGGGAGCGCTGTGAGCGCGAGCAGCGTCCGTTGCGAGGGAACGAACTGTCTCGGTGATTCTGGCAACGGGAGTTTGCCCAGTGAATGTTTGATGGCGATTTCCCACACCGAGGCGGCACTCAGGTACACTTCGTTGTCCGGGTCCGTGACGACGGTACGTGCCTGTCTGGAGAGTTCAGGTGCATCGTCAGCCATCCACAGGAAAGTACATGTATCCACAAGCACTTTCATGATTCTTGCCCTTCGAAAGCCCGCAGAATCTCTTCGGGCAGCGGCTCGAAGAACGCTGGCGGCACCTTGACCTGACCCTTGGCCGTTCCCAGGGGGCGGCGGCTGTTGCGCTGCTGAGGCAAGGGACGAATCTCGGCGATGGGGATGTTATGTCGGCACAGCAGAATGGTCTCTCCGGCTTCGAGATGTTTGAGATAGCGCGACAGGTGTGTTTTCGCTTCATGAATGTTCAGTTTGATCATGAGGCTAACATTAGCCTAAAAATCGAACTAACTCAAACGCTTCATTGCCTTGCCTGCGCTAACAGCAATGCACCTTTGAGGCGGTAGAGCTCGGCATCGAAATAATGGAGCCCCGTGTGTTGCGCTAGCTCTAGCGCTTCAGTCAGTGCGTGAAGCCCTTCTTCCATCTGTCCCACTGCTTCATGAGCTTCGGCCAGCATGGCAAGGAAATGCGGACACCATAATTTCGCCCCTCTCGCCTGGTACGCGGCCAAGCCTTGGTGGAGCTGTGTGATGCCTTCCTTACCCTGTCCCTGCTCGGCCAGCGCCCAGCCCTGCGTGATTGTTACTCGTTCCAGCCAAAAGGGAAAGCTCTGTTCGTGCGCAAGCGCAATCGTTGCTGCTGCTTGTTCTTGGGCTTGTTGCCTTTCCCTACGAAACTCATGAAGTTCGGCAGCAAAACAGAGAGCCCAAGCGAGACTGTGAGGGTGGGATAGCTCCTGGGCCAGCGCGATCGCTTCTCGACTTCCTTGCAGCGCTTGGTCTGGGTAACCCAACAGCCATAGGGTCCAAGCTACACTGGATAGGCTTATGACCTTTGGGTCTGCCCCGCCATAGAGGACCGCTAGCGCATGATGCTGTTGAGGATCATAGAGGGCAATCCCTTGAGCAAAGTGTTGATGGGCAAGTCTGAGTTCGCCTAAGGCACAGCGCGTGAATCCTAACGCCGCGTGGGCTACCAGCCGGGGCGCTGGGTCTTGGACCTCCTGAGTTAAGGTGAAGAGCTGTTCGCCTAGTTCGCTCGTCTTCCTCACCTCCGCTCGTAAGAAATAATATGCCCATCGTCCCCACAGTGCCGGAAAAAGCTGCACGGTCTCCCCGACTTGCTCGCACAGCTCGCCCGCTCGGGTGTAGGCGTGTTCCACTTCTGGAACGGTCCAGCCCTTAGCCGCGAGCAAAGAGGGGCCGAGCACGACTTGCAACGCGAGTTCGAGTCGCGCCCGCTCGAGCATGTCGGGGAGCGTCTGGAGTACCTCGAGGCCCCTGGTGAGGTGGTGGATCGCTTCGACGTAAGCCGAACGCTCCACCGCGCGTTGTCCGGCCTGTTGCCAGTAGGGAAGGGCTTGGGCGATGAGTCCCGCCTCGGTGTAGTGATGGGCGAGCAATTCGGGCTGCGTGGCGCTCGTCTCGGGGAAGCGCTCTTCCAACACCTGGGCAATCTGCTGGTGCAACTGGTGACGACGGCTCTTGAGCAGCGATTGATACGCGGTGTCCTGAATCAAGGCATGCTTGAAGAGATAGGTGCTCTGCGGTGGTGTTCCCCGTTGATAGAGCAGTTCCGCCGTGACCAACTGCGCGAGTCCCTGCTGAAGCAAGCGCTCGTCTCCAGACGACACCGCGCGGAGCACGTCATAGGAGAATTCCCGCCCCAACGTGGCACCGAGCTGGGCCAGCTCTTTGGCCAATCCCAACCGATCCAAGCGAGCCATGAGCGCATCTTGGAGAGTCGCGGGAATGCCCAACGCCTGCACGGGCACACCACGCTGCGCCCCTCCTCCTGTGCCTTCCTGTTCCCCGGTGCCCGGGGCCGGATCCCTCATCGTTTCCACCACCATCTTGGCCAATTCTTCGACAAACAACGGGATGCCGTCGGTCTTGGCCACAATCTGCGCCACCACTTCCGCCGGTAACGTCTTGCCCCGTGTCGCCTGCGCGATCATTTGCGGTACCTGTCGCCGTCCCAAGCGGCTGAGGGTTAAGTGGCTGAAATGACCGTGTTGTCCCCACGACGGGGTGAACTCGGGCCGACTGGTGAGTAAGACAAAGAGCCGAATCGTGGGGGTTTGATTGATGAGCAGCCCCAGCAACTCCAGCGTCGAGGGATCAGCCCAGTGTAAGTCTTCCCACGCGCAATACACCGGCGCGTGTTCCGCTTCTTCCACCAGCCAGGCGATCAAGGCGTCGAGAGTCTTCTGTTTCTGCCGCTGCGGACTCAAGTTGAGTGGGGGCGCGTCAGAAGGAGCGGGCAGGGAAAGCAGAGCCGCGAACAAGACCAGAGTATCGGTCTGGGGAAAGCGGTAGCGGGCAAGGGTCGTCTGGAGCTTGCTCAACCTGACTTGTGGAGTATCATCCTTTTGCCAGTACAGGACATGCTGGAGATGCTCAATGACCGGATAGAGGGCGCTGTTCTGATGGTACGGCGAACAGCGGAATTCGAGCCGTAAAGCGCCCTCTTGTTCTACGCGATGGCGCAGCTCGCGCACGAGACGGGATTTGCCAATGCCGGGTTCGCCACTCAGCAGGACCACTTGCCCTTCGCGATCAAGGGTTTGCGCCCAGCGTCGGTGGAGCAGGGCGAGTTCTTCTTCGCGTCCAACCAGCGGCGTGAGTCCAGAGAGCGGCGCACCGTCCAAGCGGTGCTGTCTGGTGCTTTCTCCTAGCACTTGGTGGACTTCCACGGGCGCGTCGAGTCCTTTCAACGCCTGCCTTCCTAAACTCTGACAGTCGAAGAGCCCGGCGATCAACCGCTGCGTGGCGGCGCTGAGGACTACCGTATTAGGTTCCGCCAGTCCTTGGAGACGTGCAGCGACGTTGGGCGTTTCACCTAAGGCCAACTGTTCGCGGCGACTTCCCCCACCAATCTCGCCGACCACAACCGGCCCGGTATGGATGCCGATACGGACTTGCAACGAGCCACGTTGTTCCTGTTGCCCGTTACCCGTTGCCTGTTCCCCCAAAGCCGTGAGAATCTCCAACCCGGCCCGCACTGCCCGTTGGGCATCGTCTTCATGGGCGGTGGGATAGCCGAAGTAGACCAGCAGGCCATCGCCGAGATATTGGGCGATGTGGCCGTCATAGCGCTGGATCACGGCGGCACAGGTCTGTTGATAGGTGCCAATCACCTCGCGCAGTTCTTCCGGGTCCAATTGCGCCGACAGTGCCGTTGACCCCACCAAGTCACAGAACATCACTGTGAGCTGGCGACGCTCGCCCAATGGGGGTTGGGGATTAGGGGTTGGGGATTGGTTTTGCTTTTTGACTTTTGCCCTTTGACTTTTGCTTTTTGACTTGCCCTCAAGGGCCGTGCCACATTCCCCGCAAAACTTGAAGCCGGGCGGATTCTCGAAGCCGCAGTTTGGGCACCGCGCTGCGAGAGGGGTGGCGCATTCGCCGCAGAACTTGAATCCAGAGGGATTCTCGAAACCACAGCCTGGACATTGCATGGTGTCGTTGTAGCCTATTCCTATACCTGCGACAAGAAAAATGACGGGTGGGGAGCGATGCAGTTTTGGCGAATCTTAGGGAGGGGCATCGAACAGCCTGAACTTTTTCTGCTAAGAAATTGACTATGGCTGACGATGTCTCACCTCGGCTCGACAAGGGCCTGAGTGGCTTACGGCTCGACCCAACCTTACGCGCACCGCAACGACGCGGCGTGCTGCGGTGGATCGTTCTCACTCTGCTCTTAGCGCTGCTGATCGGCGGGGCCAGTGTGTGGCTGTATCAACAAACGCTTGGTCGCCCGCCGCAGGTGCAAGTCGCGTTCGCACGGCTCGTCAGCGCGAATACGCAGTTGACCGGCGCAGTGCTGTCCGGCGCTGGCTATGTCGTCACCGGTGATCGCTACATCTCTATCGGTGTGCGTGTGCCTGGGCGCATCGACGCGTACGAGGTTCAGGAGGGCGACTTTGTCCATAAAGGGGCGACGCTGGTGCGTCTCGACGCCCGCGACTACGAGGCGTCGCTCAAGCGCTCCCAAGCCACGTTAGAACTCGCTAAGGCCAATCTGCTCTTCAAACAAAAACAGGCGAGCCGACGGCGCGAGTTACATGCCCGTGGTTTGATTGCTGCCCACGACCTCGATATCGCGGAAAATGAACTCGCCGTGGCCCAAGCCACAGTGCATCAGTCCGAGGCCGATGTGATCTCGGCACGGGTCAACTTGGATTACACCCGCTTGACCGCACCGACGGATGGCATTGTACTCGCCAAATTAAAGGAAGTCGGCGAGATTGCCGTGCCGGGTGGGTTCGCCGGAGCTGGGGATTTGATCCGCATCGCCAACTTGAAAGACCTGCGCGCGGAAGTGGACATCAACGAGGTAGACTTTCGCCGCGTGCGCATGGGCCAGCAAGTCGAAGTCGTGCCCGACGCGTATCCCGATCGCAAATATCCTGCGCAAGTCGTGAAGATTTATCCGCAAGCCAATCGTCAGAAGGGTACGCTCAAGGTTGAGGTCAAGCTCGCAAACGTGGATGAATACCTGCGCCCCGACATGTCCGTGCGCATCAACTTTCTGGCGGAAGCGGCGAAAGCCGACGACCGCCCGCGCATCGTTGCACCACGCGGAGCCGTGCGTGGCGAGGGCGAACAGGCTTTTGTCTGGACAGTGCGCAATCGACAGGCGCACCGCGTGTCCGTTCGCCTCGGCGAGGATTTGGGCGAGGCGGTACAGGTTACCAGTGGGCTTGATGGCGGCGAAGCGCTGATCGTCTCAGGGCTGGAGTCGATGCAAGAAGGAATGACTGTGGAAGTCGCTGAGCAGGGGAATGCCGCCGGACATTAATACTCAATCGAGAAAGCTTTGATGGAAAGCCAAGCAGAACGTCATTCCCGCGCAGGTGGGAATCCAGGGATTTTCTTTCTGGATTCCGGGTCTCGCGTCGCTCGCCCGGAATGACAAGCTCCCCCTGCCTCGCCCCGGCTTCCCAAGGATTTTCCCTTTTGCCTCCCCTTGCTCTCTCCTTCCACCCAGCCGCCTTTTGGTTTCTTCTCGCCTGCGGAGGCGGCTGGTGGTTAACGTTCAGCCTTCTGACCGGCCTGACCTTGGAAGACACCTTAATCACCTGCCGCTATGCGCAGAACCTCGTCTCCGGTCATGGCTTCGTCTTCAACCCCGGCCAGCATGTGCTGGGGACGACAACGCCGCTGGTCACGTTATTCTTAGCCGGGATCGGTTTCGTGTTCGGTCCAGACACCATCCCGCTGGCGGCGACGCTGAGTATGGCGCTTTTCGGTGTGCTTGCTGGAGCGCTTGGCTATGCGATCTTAGGAGCACTGCATTTTCCCCAGATGGTGCGACTGTTCGCCTTGCTGCTGTTCTTCGGGAACTCGTTGATTATTGTGTCATCTGTCGGGGGCATGGAAACACCGCTGGTGCTTTGCTGCATGGCGGCCAGTAGTCTCGCACTGCTCCGGCACCGACCGCTTCCGTGTCTGCTCGCGTGTGCCGTGTTGATGCTGACCCGGCCCGATGGCATCGTGTGGTCCGCAGTCATTGGCCTCGCGCTCCTCTGGCAATCCGAGAAGATTCCGTGGACGGCAATCCTCACTGCGGCTGGTGTCACGTTGCCTTGGCTGCTTTTCTCGGTCTGGTATTTCGGTTCTCCGTTGCCACATTCCATCACTGCAAAAATGGCAATTGGAGAATTCCCCGGCATGCCGCCGTTGTGGTCGATCACTCGACTGCGGATTTTCACCACGTGGTATGTCTGCTTCACCGGCTTCCGTCCGTACTCTGCTTCGAGCTGGGCGGTGTTGGGCGTGCTCGCGTTGGGAGCTAAGTCCTACTTTGCGCACCCCGACCGACGCACGTTCGGCAGTGTCCTTGTCAGCTACATATTCTGTTACGGCCTGTTCCTTTATGTCGGCAGAGCGCCGGACTTCCCTCGCTATCTGGTGCCGCTCGCGTGGTGCGCAGTGCTACTGGGTGCGCCTGGAGTATGGGCGCTTGCTGGGGTCGTCTCCAACCGACTGCTGGGCAGCCGAGCACAACCATATCCGCAGCTTACGCTTGCCAGTGCATGCATTCTCGGCCTGTGTTTGGCGCAGAATTATGGGATGGTTCAGGACCAACGCGAGTGGCAGGCCAATGAACACGAGACGCGCCGCGCCATCGGGTTGTGGCTCCGCGACCATACACCGCACGACAGCGTGGTGGCCATGGAAGCCGTAGGCTACCAGGCGTTCTTCAGCCAACGCACGGTGCTTGATCTCGCTGGGATTGTCAGTCCAGAAGTCGTTGCCCTCAAAAAGGGAACTCGGTCGAACGCCGAGTTGTTCTTTCAGATCGTGTCCGCGCTGACACCGGACTACCTCGTCCTGCGGTCCTTTGAAGTCGATGAGAACCGCCATTTCCACGGCGGGCTGCTGTTCGAGACAGAAGAGCAACGCGCCTACTTCGTCGGTACCTATCGCGAGTGTCGACGCTTCGCCGCGCCTTATCCGGCACGCTGGGGTGAGATGTCATTTCTGACCGTTTATGGGCGCATTGCGGACGGCAGCGAGCCATGCTCGCGTTAAGCCACGGCTCTAGAACTTCACTTGTGGCACTTGCTTCGCACTCTCTGGAGCCTCGAAGTATTTTTCCGGCTGGAAGCCGAAAGTGCGGGCAGTGAGCATGGCGGGAAATTTCTGAATGGCGGTGTTGTACTCCTGCACGATCTCGTTGTAGCGCTTACGCTCGGTGGCGATGCGATTCTCGGTACCAGCCAATTCATCGGACAGGCGGGCGAATTGCTTGTCGGCTTTTAAGTCAGGATACCGTTCGGAGAGCACGAGCAAGCGTGACAAGGCCGACGACAACTGATTGGCCGAGTCGATTTTCTCGTCGCGATTGCCGGCACCAATCAGCTTCGCGCGGGCATTGGCTACACTCTCGAAAATCTCTTTCTCGTGGGCAGCATAGCCTTTGGTCGTTTCGACCAGATTGGGAATCAGATCGTTGCGCCGCTGAAGCTGGTTCTCCACCTGCGCCCATGCGGCAGTCACCGCCTCGCGCATCGACACCATCGAGTTGTAGCCACAGCCGCTCAGCCCTAACGACGCTACGACGAGAAGCGCGGCCAGCAGCGGGCGAAGAAACGCGACCGATTGGAAGTAGTTGTTCATAAGGTTCCCTTTTCTGGTCGAAAGCACTCACCGGTAAATGTCGCTCGGTCGCCAGTTGCTCATTTGCTGGTTTGGCTAAAAGCTAAGAGCGAACTGGTTGCAAGTTTCAGGTACCACAAAACTCCCGGAGATTGATCAGGGTGAAGGAGAGAAGTTTGAACCCGAGATGATGGGTGGGGAGGGTTTCAAAGCGGAGCAAGAGGCGTTTGAATTTAT
>SYOC01000009.1 GCA_005804965.1 Pseudomonadota bacterium | reverse complement strand
GGCCCCAACACATCCATACATAACGCTACACGGGGATCTTCTGGGTCAGCCTTCATGTAAAAGGCTTTGTTCTCCACCGGATAGCGATGAATGATCACTGGCCGGTCGAACGATTCTGAAATGAGCGTTTCCTCGTCGCCGCCAAAATCCGCCCCCCACTGAATGCCCACGTTTTTCTTCTGCAACAGCTCAATCGCCTCGCCGTAGCTAATACGCGGGAACGGCTTCTTCACCTGGGCAAGTTTACTGAGGTCGCGCTCCAAGGAAGTCAGTTCTGCGTGGCGGTTGGTGACAACACGCTGCACGACATACTCGATAAAATCTTCCGCCAGCGCCATGTCGCCGTTGAGGTCGCAATAGGCGACCTCGGGTTCGATCATCCAAAATTCTGTCAAATGGCGACGCGTCTTGGATTTTTCTGCGCGAAACGTAGGGCCGAAGCAGTAGACTTTGCCGAACGCCATTGCCCCTGCCTCCATGTACAACTGTCCGCTTTGCGTAAGATAGACGGTGTCGCCGAAGTAATCGACAGGAAACAACGTCGTCGTTCCTTCACACGCCGCTGGGGTGAAGATTGGTGCATCAAGCAGGGTAAACCCTTGCCCATCGAAGTAATCGCGACAGGCTTTTATGACCTCGCTGCGCACCCGTAAGAGCGCATGTTGTCGCGCGGAGCGCAGCCATAAATGACGGTGGTCGAGAAGAAACGCCACGCCGTGTTCTTTCGGAGTGATCGGATAATCGTGGGCTTCTTGTGTGACGTGTAGCTCTTTCACCGCTACTTCGAAGCCAAGTGCCGAGCGGGTGTCGGCACGTACTGTACCAGTCACTGTCAGCGAAGATTCCTGTGCCAGATGATCGGCTTGCGTGAATATTTCTGGTGTCACGTCGCCCTTGAAGACGACGCACTGGATAATGCCTGTGCCGTCGCGCACTTGAAGAAAATGCAGCTTCCCGCTCGAACGTTTATTGTAGAGCCACCCGCGAATCGTGACCTCTTGACCTGCGTAGCTTGCGATGTTGCCGACGTAGACCGCTTCCGGCATGCGTCCCCCCTCGAGATGTTGTGTTCTTACGAGTGACGCACTATAGCACAAACTGAAGGAGAAAATGATGAGACACTGGATCGCTCGTATATTCCTTGGCGTATGGTTCTTTTCCCTGTTGCCAGTGCTGCCTCTCGTTGCCCAAGAAGAGGACGTGGATGATGCGTTGAGTCAATTGCCGCCGCAAGAGCGCACCATTTACCGCAGAGATCTGTTGCAACTTGAGCGGGTAGCGCAACGCTTGATGCAAACCATTCCGGAAAACGAACGCCCACAAGTCCAGTTTTCCCTAGTGCCGCAGGAGAGTTCGATTAATGCTGGGGCGACGTTCGGGCAAATCATGGTTACTGGCGGCATGCTGCAATTCGTGCGCTCCGACGACGAGCTTGGCATGATTCTCGGCCATGAATTAGCCCACATCACGCAAGGCCACGTCACCCGTGGCGCATTTTCCAACATGGCTCTGGGCATTGGTGCAACTATCGCCGAGGTCCTTCTCCCAAACAGTGGTCGGCTTGCGGGTACGGTTGGGCAGATGTTTCTGAACCGCTAAAACCAAACGCAGGAACATGAGGCCGATCAAGTGGGCTTGCGTTACGCCTTTGAGGCGGGTTTTGATCCCGACGCTGGCCCGCGCGTGATGGAGCGCATGGCACGCGAAGTCCCGCAAACTGCTTCTGGTGGATTTTTCTCCTCGCATCCTGGGTCGGTGGAACGCGCGGCCAATCTCCGGCAATTGGCGGCAACATTGAAAGGGAACGAACCGGCGCATCGCCTCGCGCGAGATGCCTCTGCTCGTCAAGCGGGGTTGCAGCGAGACGAGGAAGCATGCACGAAAGCCAAGACCTATTTTCATCGCGCGAAGGAAATGGCCGACCTGGACGAGAAGATCTTTCTGTATCAGCGCGGGTTACGGGTGTGTCCGCAAAGCCCACGGGCGCACTTTGAGCTGGCCAACGCCTACGCCAGCCGCCGCGAGACGCGCGAAGCGGTCGACGAACTGCGAGAAGTCTTGCGCTATGACCCCGACTATCCTGGCGCTCGGGAGCGGTTGCAAGCATTGCAGCGGCAGCTTGCCCGTGCCGACAGCGCAAGCGGAGCGCAGAAAAAACGCCCGAGACGTTAGGCTCGACATGGTTGCCTTTTCCAGAATGGTGGAATAACGAGGGCTTCTCGGTGGTTTTCAGTGCGAGAGGGGAGCTTGCTGCATGTTCTGGTATTGGTTGCTACGTGGGAGTCTCGTCATATTCTTCATGTTACAAGGCGCTTCGATTCAGGCCGATGAATTCGTCAATTTCTTCGCTAAGCAGAAAATAGGCCAGGAAATGACTGTCACCGGCGGATTTAAGCGCTTCTCTGGTACACGGCATTTTTTTCAGCGCAACGACAAGACCGGAGAGGTTCGTGACTTCGATTATTACGGCATGATCTTTCTTCCCACCGTGATGATCGGTGAGGGGGCACTTGCTCTCAAA
This sequence comes from Pseudomonadota bacterium, assembly GCA_005804965.1. Taxonomy (GTDB): domain Bacteria; phylum Desulfobacterota; class Binatia; order Bin18; family Bin18; genus SYOC01. The sequence continues at coordinate 1,281 of SYOC01000009.1, read as the reverse complement.
GCCTCTTCTCTCAACTCCATGCTCCTCTTCCACCTCGACCCTGCCTTGACGAAAGACTTGCCTGAGCAGGGCGATAACGTGTGGTTCACTGGAACGCTGATCGGTTTCCAATATGGAGTGACCGGGATTACCACGAGCGTCTTCAGCGGCGGATTGCCCTACCTGTTGTTGCATCGAGTCTCGACCTCCGCCCCCCCAGGATTCTCCCCATCTCCGCCAGCTGTGCGAGAAACCCCGCGCCCTGCTCCATAAAATTGGTTGGTTCATCTTCGCTCAGAACCTTGTCAAAAATTTCCGGGTGTGCAAAACTCCGCCCCATAGAAATTGAGGCTAGACGCACCTGACGTTGGCGTCCTCTGGTACCGTGTTGCTACGGAAGACTCACGCAGGAAAAGACTCTCACCAACTTCATAAGGAGGGCTGACGCAATGTGTGCAGCTGTAGCGCAACCACAATCGACTGGAATTCCCACCCCGGCAGAGCTGGGCTTTGACCCGGCTGAACTGCGCAAAAGATACGCCGAGGAGCGTACGAAGCGACTCCGCTCGGACGCCAATAATCAGTACCAGGAAATCACCGGCAAGTACGCGCACTATAACGCGGACCCCTACGTGGAACCGGGGTTTACTCGCCCCGCGATTCAGGAAGAACTTGACGTGGTGATCGTCGGCGGTGGCTTTGGTGGCCTCCTGTCGGCGGCGCGACTGCAGAAGGTGGGGATTACCAGTCTTCGCATCATCGAGAAGGCTGGCGATTTTGGCGGAACTTGGTACTGGAACCGCTATCCTGGCGCTCAGTGCGACATCGAAGCCTACGTCTATTTGCCATTGCTCGAAGAGACCGGCTACATCCCCAAGGAAAAATACTCCTTCGCCCCAGAGATTTTTGCCCACGCCCAGCGCATCGGCAAGCATTTCAACCTCTACGAGAAAGCTTGCTTCCAGACGCAAATCAAAGAAGCACGGTGGAGCGAAGCAGAAGGACGCTGGACGATTACGACTGATCGCAATGACGTTCTCAAGGCGCGTTTTGTCATCATGTCGAGCGGGCCGCTCAATCGGCCTAAGCTTCCTGCCATTCCTGGGATTGAAAACTTTAAGGGACACACGTTCCACACCAGTCGCTGGGATTATGACTACACCGGCGGCGATACCACCGGCGGCCTGCATAAGCTCAAAGACAAGCGCGTGGGCATCATTGGTACTGGAGCCACTGCCATTCAGTCCGTACCCCATCTCGGCGAGCATGCCATGCAGCTCTATGTGTTCCAGCGCACGCCGT
>SYOC01000086.1 GCA_005804965.1 Pseudomonadota bacterium | reverse complement strand
TTCGTCCACCATGATGTAGCGCAGCGTCCCTGACAGGCGTTCAGCAATGGCTGGGTGTTCTTGCAACAGGTCACGCAAGCGCGTGAGCAAGTCATCATAATCCAACAGCCCGCGCTCGCGTTTGTAAGCGCGGTAATGCTGGTCGATGCGCACGATGTCTTCTAACTCGGAGAACAGGTGGGGGAATTGTTCATCGAGGACTTCGGCAACGCTGGTGCATTTGTTGGCTGCAAGGCTGACGATCTCGACCAGGGTCTGTTTTTTCGGAAAGCGACGTTCTTTTTTCTCCAAACCAAAACGGGAGCGGATCAGATTCACCGCATCTTCGGAATCGCTGCGGTCGAGGATGGTGAAAGAATTAGGGATGCTGAGATACGAGCCGTAGCGGCGCAACACGGTATTGGCGAACGAGTGAAAGGTGCCGCCATTCACTTTCTCGGATTGCGTGCCGATCAGAGCGCCAGCGCGTTCAAGCATTTCCTCAGCCGCGCGTCGGGTAAAAGTCATAAGCAGAATTGAGGCGGGGTTGATACCTTCCTCAATCATGCGGGCGACGCGATACACCAGCGTACGCGTTTTGCCGCTGCCAGCACCTGCGAGGACGAGGAGCGCTCCTTCGTGAGTAATGGCGGCTTCGTACTGCGTCGGGTTGAGTTCCTTCTCGTAGTCGATGAGGAAGCGCTTGGGTTTCGGCAGGTCGGACTCTCGCTGTAATCGGAATGTTGAAGGCTGGCTCTCGTCGTTCACCGCACCGCTCTCCATCTCTCGTGCTGGGGGATGGCGTGACCATAGCGGAAAAGTTGGTGAACGTCAGCAGTCGAACATAGCGCCCGCTCGTTGTCCTCGCTTTATGGCTTATGGCAAGAGTGCTCTTGCTATAGAGTGAAAACAGCGAACGAGCCATGCGCTAGGACGTCTGCTGGGGTTCTGCTAAATTTGCCGCCATGACCGGCAAGACCGAGCAAATCAACCTGTACGGCGTGAAATGCCCGCTCAATTGGGCGAAGGCCAAGGTGCGACTAGAAGACCTGGAGCGCGGCGATGTGCTCGAAGTCTTGCTCAACGACCCCAAAGGGCGCAAGGATATGCCGCGTGCCGCCGAAGCCGAAGGGTACGCAATTATTGCTATCGAAGAGATCGCCGGCGGCTGGCGCATCATAATCGAGAAGTAGGGGCGAGGTCATCTCGTCGCGTTTTTACGGAGGCTCCATGTCTGTTCGTATCGAAAAAGACGGCCACGTCACGACTGTCATCATGAACCGACCGGAAGTGCGCAACGCAGTGAATCACGCCACGGCGCTGGAACTGCACCATGCGTTTCAAGACTTCGACGCCGACCCCGACGCCTACGTTGGCGTGCTGTGTGGCGACAACGGCACCTTCTGTGCCGGGTATGACCTCAAATCCGTAGCGAGCGGGCAAGGAGTTGGTCACTTCGATCCTGAAGGCGATGGCCCCATGGGTCCCACTCGTATGCTCTTGAGCAAGCCCGTTGTGGCAGCGATTGACGGGTATGCCGTCGCCGGCGGGCTGGAGCTGTCGCTATGGTGCGACCTGCGCGTCATGGACGAAGATGCGCAAGTCGGTGTCTTTTGCCGTCGCTGGGGGGTGCCGTTGATTGATGGTGGTACGGTCCGTTTGCCACGCTTGATCGGTCTGAGTCGCGCCCTGGATCTGATTCTCACCGGGCGCGCCGTAAGCGCACAAGAAGCCTTAGCCATGGGGCTGTGCAATCGCATCGCCCCGAAAGGCCAAGCCCGTACCGAGGCTCAGAAGCTGGCGCACGAGATCGCGCGGTTTCCTCAGCTCTGTATGAAGACCGACCGCATGTCCGCTTACAAGCAATGGGATCTTGATCTGGTCGAGGCGCTTAAAAACGAGGGGCGGGAAGGGCTAGCTCCGTTGCGAGCCGAAGCCAGAGCCGGGGCGACTCGGTTTGCTGCTGGTAAGGGACGTGGCGGCTCGTTTGAGGATATGTGAAGCTTCGGTCGCTGCCTACAACGTAAACTGCACGAGGTCGAGGCTACTCAGGTCGCGGTAGATCGCTTCGAGTTGCTCTTGGCTCTCGGCCATGAAAGAGATGGTCAGAGACAGATATTTGCTACCGGCGCTGAGGCGGCGCTGACAGTGGGCAGTATCGGCTTCGACTACATACTTCTGCATGATCTGCATAACTTGCAGTTCAAATCTCTCTTCGTTTTTCCCAATCACTTTCAAGGGGAAGTGACAGGGAAATTCAAGTAGCGAGGCTCGCGTGGTGCTCATGCCCATGGTGCCGGTATCCTAGCCGAGCTTCTTATTTCCTCAAGATCGCTCCTCACTCGAACACTCTCTCGCCCGTAGCAAACAACAACCAGACGACTGCGCCGAAGACGTAAATCCCGGCGGAGATCATGAACACGAGTTGCCAGGACCCTGTGGCGTCGAGGATCATGCCGGTCAGTGTTACGCCAAGGATGCCGGGAATCGTTCCTGCTGTATTGGAGAACCCGAGGAGAATCCCGGCATAGCGTGGGCCGATGTCGAGGTGATTGACCCCGAAGCCGGAGAGCGCGAATGCACCGATGCCCAGTGCGCAGCACATCAGCGCGACGGCTTGCGGAATCGTGGTCGCGCTGCCGACGAAGCTGAGAAAGATCGCCGCGCCGAAGAAGCCAATGCTTTGCATCAGCTTGCGTACAAAGGTGATCGAGAAGCCGCGCTTGATGAGCGTGTCTGCCGTCCAGCCTGCCACGTTGCCCATAATGAACATGACCAGCCACGGCAAGACGGTATAGATGCCGACTTTGGAAAGGTCCGCGCCAAGGGCTTGTTTGAAGTAGGTCGGCAGCCAAGTGAGGATGACGTAGAAGCCCCAGTTCGAGCAAAAGTGATTGATGATAATTGCCCAGGTGGGCGCTTTGGAGAGAAGGAGCCCCCACGGCGTGGTTTCGTTTTTCTGCACCATCGGGGTGTTCGAGCGGATGAACTGGGATTCCGAGGTATGGATGGAGGGATGGACCTCCGGCGAATTGTAGGCAAGCACGTGCCAGAAGGCGAACCAGATAAACCCCAGCAAACCGAAACAATAAAACACCCACTGCCATCCCCAGGCGAGGACGATCACTGGCGTGAGGAAGAGTGCGCCGACGGTGCCCAACGGAATCCCACTGGTATTGAGTGAGATGAAGCGGGCGCGTTCTTGCACCGGTGCCCAGCGGGCAAAGAGATTATAAATCGCCGGAAACGCCACCCCTTCACCCAGCCCCATTCCTACACGGGCAATGAACAGCACGGTTAAAGAAATCGCTGCTGCCGGTGGTGTCAGCAAAGTGAAAATCGACCACCACAATACCCCGAAGCCGAGCACGACCTTGCCGCCGTAGCGGTCCGCCAACCACCCGCCCAGCACCTGGGTGGCCAAGTAGCCATAAAAGAACGATGAGAGGACAATGCCTTTCGTCGTTTGATCCCATCCGAACTCCTCGGCCATCGGGATGATAGCAACCGACATATTGACGCGGTCGATATAGCAAATGAAGGTGCTGAAAAAACAGAGAGCGACGAGAATGAAGCGTCGCGGTATATACTGGCTCAGGGGTAGCGAGGCCATGGGAGCGGTTGGGGTGAAGCCGCTTGGTTGGGGATCGGCGGAAAGACCAGCCATGAAGTTCCTCCTTTTGCCCGGGAGGGTACGTGCTTATGCTGGCCGTTTCAACGCCACCCTGGAGGATCGTGGACCTCACCTTCTTCCGTGTAGCCGATTGCGCACGAAACCCTCACCATGGGGCTTGCCGTGCAAGAGCAGATTCAGTCAACTGGGACATGTGCGTTTTGCAGCGACCCATCCGCCGTCCTGAAATAAATGGCGACGCGTTCGCCGTCCCGCAAGGGTGGAAGTCCGAGCTCCTCTGGTTGGGCTTCGCAATACAAGCGTTCAACATAATTGCAAAGTGCAAGGAAGTCGTCGAGCCGTTCTTGATATCTGCTTTGCGAGACGCCTAAGCGTCGCAAACGCAACAGTTCGTCATCGCCCTGACGGAGCTGCCGCCAGAGCGTAGGGTGGTGTTCGGCCACCCAGGCATCAATGATGGGAAAGTGTACTGGGAGAGCGGCTGTCGCATGTTCATACCGCCGTTGCAACTCGGTGCTGGATGGCAGAGTTGCCCGCCCCGTCCCCCGCTGCGGCCGCTTCCCTGCTTGTGACAGGGATTTGACCTTCATGCGGCTATTTTATGGACGAAAAAAAAGAGAACACAAGGGGAGAAGAAGCCTGTATCGCTGGGGTTTATTTGCCTTTCCGCAGAATCTCCATAAGTTCAAATCGCTGCACGGCGAGAGGCGGGTTCAAGATCATGGTATCGCCAGTCGTGAAAAGCGTCGCGCGTTCTTTGGCGTAGTTGATCCATGCGGCACCGACCAGCATGGGCAAGAGGACGCCGTTACTCCCGGGATGTCCGTGCGGGGAGGCGTGTCCAGCAATCATGAGACGGACGAAGGTCCCTTGTGGGTCGTACGAGATGGCAAGCAGCGGTGTGTAGGTTTGCTGATCAAGAAAAAAGACGCGCTTGCCGAAAGGGTGGGAATTGCGTGGCGTGCAACTAAGTATATAAACCCGTCGCAGTTCCCAGGGAATTTGTGGATACCAGCCATATTTGCCTCCGTAGCTGATGGCTGGAGCAGTCAGGAAGCCGGGCACGAGCATGACCTGCTGGCCATTCAAGTGCCATTGGTATTCGTGTACGTAGCCTTGGAAGAAGAACGGCGGTTGCTCTTCTTGTAACATTTCATAATACCCCCCGATCGGGGTGACATAATTCACGGTGTCTTTCCGCGTGCGGCGGTTCTGTGGAGAGTAGCGCCACTGTTCGGTTCGGCGAGTGTCGTCATCGTAAAATGTCCGCAGGCTGATGATGCCTTCTTGATCGGAAGGGGCCAGCAGCTCGAAGGAATTTTTCATGTAGATGCCTTGCTCTTGCCATTGCGCGATGTTGTCTGCCGGGTTGGGGCGATACATGCCGAAGCGGATCTTCATATGCCCGCGATTGCTATGTTCGACGCCGCCGCTCGTATTGAGCTGCCGTGGATTGGCGCGTAGTTCGAAGGCTTCACCCAGATCGCGATAGCGCAGATTCCACGCGATTTTTTCCCCGGCCTGTGGGGCGACAGCGTCCACCAACGGAAACGGGGCACCGGCGTGATAATGCGCGAGGACGCCACTGTTTTGCAGCGCAACGTTCTGGGAATGTTGGATGGTTGCGTCAAGATACGCAGCACGCGGCGGCAAATCGGTCGTCTTGTGGATCGACAATGCGAGATCCCCGGCTGTGACCAACTGGACCAGTTCGGCTGGCAACACCTCACGTGCCAAGTGTACGTTGGCGGCGGTCAGCGTTACTCCCGGTTCGAGACCAGGAAGCTGTGGGGTGCTGTGACTGTAGGGGTGGAACTGAGCGCGAATCGCTTTTTCGTCTGCATTTGCGAGACTGCCGCAGAGGCCAACTAGAAACACTCCAGACACGCACCACCAAGTCATTGTGCGGAGAGAGCACTGCGTCGCGGATGTATCCTTCACTACAAACCCCTCCTTTGCCGGTATGAGCGAACATGGTATGGCGGAGACCATACCACAAGCACACGGGCGAGGAATCCGGGGAGAGAGGAACGACGTATGCGTCTTATACTAGGCCTGCTATTAGCTATCTGTTCGTCATTGGCTGATTGGACGCATGGAGGAGAGGCGTTGGACGAAGGAATCCAGAAGGCGTTACAAACCGAATCGTATATTTACGTAGCCACGCAACGTCTCAACGGTGAGTGGAGCACGCCAGCGCCGGTCTGGTTCATGTCCGAAGGAGGCAAAGTCTATTTCACGACTTCGCCTTCAAGCCACAAAGCGCATCGTATTCATCGTCGCAGCACAGTGCGGATTTGGGTTGGTCGCAAAGATGGCCCCAGCTTCGACGGCGAGGCTCGCTTTATAAAAGACACAACGATGATTGAGCAGATGGGTGCGGCTTATGACCGGAAGTACTGGCTGGCATGGGTGGGGTTGTTTCGTCCCCGTGCTGGGCGTGTCACGGCGGGAAGTACGGTTGCCATCGAGGTCTCACCCACCGGAATGACACGGCCATAACCAAGGGGAGGGGCGACGTCTGCATCGCCTTCGCTTACGTCGCTGCCGGGAGAACGATCTCGAACCTCGCCCCACCAATACCCGCGCGGCTTACAGTGATCCGACCGCCATGGCGGAGGAGAATACCTTGTACGACGGCGAGGCCAAGACCCGCCCCGCCAGCGTGGCGACTCCGGCTTTCTTCTACTCGTGCGAAGCGATCAAAAATGCGCTCGCGTTCTTGTGCGGGAATACCGGGGCCGTCGTCTTCGATGACGAGGACGACTTGGCTGTTCACGGTTTCGAGACCGATGCGAATCTCTTCTCTAGCATAGCGGGCTGCGTTCTCGACGAGGTTTTTGAGGACGCGACGGAGCTGGTGCGGGTTGCCGCTGACCTGCCCCGCTGATACTCCGTCCGTGCGCACTCGCCGACTGTGGATGGCTTTGGCTTCAGCAAAGACAATGTCGTCAAGATCTAAAATTTTGCGCTCTCCCACATAGGAGCTGGGATCTTGTTCGTCCATGCGGGCGAGTTCGAGTAACTCGTCGATCAATTGCTGCATGCGCAAATTTTCTGCAAGTGCTGCTGAAGCGACGGCAGGCCACTCGGTTTGTTGTGGATGCAGCAGCGCAACTTCCAACTGGGTGCGGATGGACGCGATAGGACTCCTCAGTTCATGGGAAGCGTCGGACACGAGCTGACGTTGCGCTTTGGCAGCCTTTTCCAATCGATCCAGCATTTCGTTCATCGTGCGCGCAAGGCGACCCAACTCGTCCTGCACTGGCGGTTCGGGCACGCGTCGGTCGAGCGTGGCATGAGCGATGGCAACCACCTCGCGACGAATGTCTTCTACCGGTTGAAGCGAACGTTCGATAATCAGCCACGACACGAGACCCACGAAAGCAATGAGGAAGGGTGAGCCTATGAGGAGGGCATTACGGAGTTCATCTACACGGCGGTCAACTTCGGCGAGTGCAGTGATCGCGAGTGCGGTGACTGGGGTTTCCCCGTCGGGCCGGAGCATGGTGACGCCAGTGATGAGGCTGCGTTTGCCGTACCATGAAGCCGAGATCGAGCTTTTGGCCGTTTGCTGAGCGAACAGCCGACTGGTCTGGGAAAACGACTTGCGTTGATAGTCAAAACAAGATTCTAATGCTTCACTGCGAAAATTGATCTGAATGAATGGCCGTACTCCTGAGGCCTCGCCAACCTTAGGTGTAGCGAACTCGCGTGGATTGATACCAGCCCTGCTTAAGCAGGTATCCAGGGTGACAAAAATTTCCTCGAACTCGCGTTGGGCGCTCAGTCCGTTGGCGAGTGGAGGAAACTCTTGCGTGCGGGCGATTTTATGGAGCTGTGTTGGCGCGACCGCAAGCGGGTTCCCACGGCGATCGTACAAAAGCTCTCCTTCCTTTTCCGTGACTTGTAGGACCGTCCCGGCATCAAGGCCTGGCAAGTGGACGAGAGAGAGGAGGGCTGGGAACCGCAAGCTGTAGACGGCGAGGAGGGCTTCTTGCACCACGGTAGTGGTGTCACGTGCCCGCATCCTACCGATCAAATGTGACTCGAATACCCACAGAAAAGAGAGCGAAGTCACGAACAAAGCCCCAGCAACGACACCCATTGACGTGAGCGTCAAGCGCACACGCAGGCTGCGCATCCAGATGAGTAATGGACGTTGCATCTTAGTCCTCGTTTCGCAGGAGGCGGTAGCCAACGCCGCGGACGGTTTGCAGAGCGCGTTGGCCGAAAGGCTCGTCTATTTTCCGTCGCAGATACCCAACGTATACCTCCACAATGTTTTCGTCCCCTTCGAAATCGAAGCCCCACACGTGATCGAGAATGTGCTGCTTCGAGAAGACTTCGCCCGGCCTCCGCATGAAGAGTTCGAGCAAAGCGAACTCTCGTGCTGTCAGGTTGATTTCTTGTCCTTGGCAGCGGCAAGTCCGCCGGAGGGGATCGAGCTCCAGGTTGCCGCTGTAGATGACCGTAGGGCGTGGCGAAACCCCGCGTCGGACGAGCGCTCGCAAGCGTGCCACGAGCACGAGATACGAAAAAGGCTTGGACAGGAAGTCGTCGGCACCAATATTAAGAGCCTTGGCTTCAGCTTCTTCGCCGTGGTGGGCGGTGAGCATGAGGATCGGCGTCCAAATGTGGGCTTCCCTGAGTTTTTTGCACACTTCGTAGCCAGTACGTCCAGGCAACAAGATGTCCAGCACGATGGCGTCATAGCTCCCTTCTCGTGCCTTAAAGAGCCCTTCTTCGCCATTGTACGCACAGTCCGCAGCAATCGACTCGGCTTGCAAGCCATTGCGGATAGCTTCGGCAAGAGTGACTTCATCTTCAATGAGCAATACTCGCACGTTCTCGACTTAGCCAGATTTCGCGCTGAGGGTCAATAGTCGGCGATTTGCTGGCAGGGAGAAAAGCGCTGCGAGCGACTATCGCAGCGCAAGCTGTCTCTGAGGATGCTGCTGCTTGTGTATGCGTGCGCCCTTGTTATCTTGCTTTTCCCTGCTCGATGCGCCGCGTTTTTTCTTCGCAAAAAAAGACCCATATTTGACAGATCTCTGGGACCTTTCTGAGACTTTTCTCAGCCAAATTCAGGCTCCTCTCAGCTTTCTCGTGGTAGGGTTCGTGTCGTCATGCTTTCGAGTGTGACGCCTGACCCGAGATAAAAAGAAGGTAAGGACGGGGATCAGGCGCATGAAGAGAGGAGAGTCCAGTCTATGCGAGTAGCCATAGGAAGAACCCCGACGGCGATGAATACTGCCCTGTCATCCTATGAAGAAGCCTTGGCCCCCGTAGGCGCAGCCGCGTACAACGCGAAGCTTCAGCCTCTACTTGTCGAGCAAGCGATTTATGGCGGGCAGCGTGCGGCGTTGCGCTGGAGCAGTGAATACCGCCTCTTGCTCGCAGTGTTGCAAGATGCCGTGGCGTGTTGGTTTCGCTATTGTCGTGCGCATAATGTACGCGAACAGCGGATGTTCCAAGAGATTCAAGGATGGTTTTGGGACGAAGAGCGAGATTGGCTCTATGCCTTCGAGAGTATTTGCGATCATCTTGACCTCGACCCAAGCGCGATTCGTCGCGGCTTGATGCGGTGGCGTGCCGTGCCTCTGGAACGCCCGATGTCTTCTTTCCAAATGCGACGTGTGCGTCGGCATCGCAAGATCCGCCCACTCTACAGCGAAGCCGAGTGTTAAATGCGGTTGCTTAGCGTGAGTACACTAACGCTGCAAGAACCGCTGGAGGCGGGCGACGCCTTCACGGAGATTCTCCATCGACGTCGTGTACGTCACGCGCAAATGCCGCTCCGGAAGATGCTGGCCAAAATCGCGCCCCGGCGTGAGTGCCACCCCGGCCTGATACAGCACCTCCTCGGCAAACGCGAAACTGTCGTTGCTGAATCGTGAGCAGTCCGCGTAGAGATAAAAAGCTCCGACCGGAGTGACCGGCACAGCAAGCCCCAACTGTGTGAGCGCCGGGAGAAGGAAGTCGCGTCGGCGTTGAAATTCTGCGCGTCGAGCTTCGGTGATGAGCAACGTTTCCGGGCGGAACGCGGCTAGGGCGGCATGTTGGGCGAGATAGGGTGGGCTGATGAATAAATGCTGGGCGAGTTTTTCTACCTCGCGAATATAGGCTGGCGGGACCACCAGCCAGCCTATACGCCAACCCGTCATCTGAAAATATTTCGAGAAGCTATTAAGCACGAAGATCTCGTCCGAGATCGCCAGTGCGGTCTGTGCCTCGCAGCCATACGTCAGGCCGTGATAGATCTCATCGACAATCAACCGCCCGCCTCGTGCATGGGTAGTCGCAGCGAGTGCCCGCATTGCCAGATCCGAGATCATGGTTCCAGTTGGGTTCGAGGGCGACGCGAGCATGACCGCTGCCGTCGCTGGCGACCAATGCTCTTCCACCATAGCTGCCGTGAGCTGATAGTCACTCTGCGCACTCGTGGGAATGAGTGTTGCCCGGCCTTCCAGTGCGCGGACGAAATGCCGATTACAGGGATAGCTGGGATCGCTCATCAACACTTCGTCGCCGGGCGACAACAACACGCCCAAGGCTAATAATAACGCGCCGCTGCCGCCTACGGTGACGGCGATACGCTCTGCGGGAACCTCGACGTGATAGCGCGTGGCATACCACCGAGAAATGGCCTCGCGCAACGCTGGAATGCCTAACGCCGGGGTATATTGGATGTGCCCTTGCTGGAGCGCTTGCATGCCGGCTTGGATGATTGGCTCGGGCGTAGGAAAATCCGGCTCGCCCACTTCCATATGAACTGGTTGCAAGTTTCAGGTACCACAAAACTCCCGGAGATTGATCAGGGTGAAGGCGAGAAGTTTGAACCCGAGATGATGGGTGGGGAGGGTTTCAAAGCGGAGCAAGAGGCGTTTGAATTTATCTTCCCAGGCGAA
>SYOC01000085.1 GCA_005804965.1 Pseudomonadota bacterium | reverse complement strand
CCCTGATCAATCTCCGGGAGTTTTGTGGTACCTGAAACTTGCAACCAGTTCACTTGGACAGAAACCGAGTTCCTGCTACTGAGGAATGCGGCCCTCAACACGGGCAATACGGTAGAATTGCTGAATTGGACCAGCTACGCAGACCATCATCTCCACGCCGCGTGGTAACCGAAAGAGGTTAATCATGACGCTAAGACAGGTAGTTCTGGTAGCCAACGTGCTGTTGGCCACGGTCATCAATATTGTAAATGCACAGGCCCAAGTCAGCCAGAGCGAGCTCGCGAGGCAGATCGTGCAGGGCAACGAAAATGAACGAAGCAGCGCGTTTAGTATGGCTCGGGAGATTGGGGCGCAAGGAATAACCCCGGAACTGCGCACAGCACTCATTACAGGGCTTGAGCGCGAAGGTAGTCTGCACGCGCAGCGGCGACTTGGCGAGATTGGGTTCTTGGAAAACCCTGAGCTGATTGCCGGACTTGCTCATTTGGTGGCTAAGTTTCGGGATCCCCGGTCAATTCCTGCGTTGGCGGGAGCACTCGGCACATCGCCTTCGGCCCTTCTTACCTTAGCGGATTTCGGGGAGCCGGCGGCTCAACCGGTTCTCGATGTAGTCACGAGTACTGATGACGGCAGCGTCGTTATGGACGCCCTGACAAGCTTGAGGTTGATGGTAGAGGGCGTACGGGCTCGCCCACTCACCACTAAAACGCTCAACGACATTCGGCGCGTTGCTGAGCAGCGCCTTACCGGGGAGCAGTCAGTCACGACGTTGTGGAGGGCTATCGATCTCGCCGTGGTCCTGAAAGATCCTGATCTGAGGCGAACTGTTGAGTCGCTTGCGTCCGACGGGAACGCCGTTGTTACCAGAGGGATAACCGATCTCGAGCTTATCAGGGAGACGCAGATGCTCGCCGCCGACAGGCTGGCCGGAGTCCCGCCGCTTCCTCGGAGATAACATCGTCAGCGCGGTCAACAGCGTCGGCCAAGGCACTCCAAGCAACTCCGCCACAGCCACACCTGCCGCTGCAGCAACCTCGCCCGTCGAGCCCGTTCCCCTTCGCCTCTTGCTCGTGGTACATTCTGCCCATGCCATCCAACTGGGACCCACAACAATACCAACGCTTCAGTAACGAACGCTCGCGTCCGTTTTTTGATTTACTGGCTCGCGTACCGGACGAGGATGTCCATGTTGTTGCCGACCTCGGCTGCGGTCCGGGTAATCTGACGGCGACGCTGGTTTCTCGCTGGCCGAATGCGACCGTGTGGGGTGTGGATAGTTCATCCGACATGTTGACGGCAGCAGCACAGTTGCCGGCTCACTCACGTTTGTACTTTCAACAAGCTGATTTGGCGACGTGGCAACCTGGTCAGCCAGTAGACCGTCTCGTGTCGAATGCTGCCATGCAGTGGGTGCCGGATCATGAGAGGGTACTCACCCACTTCTTTCGCATTCTTGCTCCCGGTGGGGTGCTGGCCGTGCAGATGCCGAACAATTTCACCGAACCAGCGCATCGTCTGCTGGCGGAGGTCGTTCGGCAAGAGCCGTGGGCTTCGGCCATCGGACACTGGCAAGAGCGGTATTTTATGCAGACGGCAGACTGGTACGTCGAAGCTTTGTTGCGGCTTGAATTTGTGGACACGGAAGTGTGGGAGACGATTTACTATCACGTCTTGCAAGGACCCGATGCTGTGCTCGAATGGATGAAAGGCACGGCGCTGCGTCCGGCGTTGGCACGTTTGGCGGGTACACAGCACGAGGCCTTCCTTGCTGCTTATGGCGCACGGCTACGGGACGCCTACCCCGAGCACGCCTACGGCACGTTACTGCCATTCCGGCGCTTATTCTTCGTCGCCAAGAAACCCCGCGTCTAGCCTGAAGACACGGACGGTAGTGAGGGCTACTGCACCACGGCGCGTGCCAGCATAGCCCGATACGGCTCTTGCAAAGACAGGAGCCCCGCCAGAAATGTCCGTTCCGCCCAACACACGTCTTCCTCCGAGGTTTGCGTTGGTCCGCGTGAGAGCAGCGCTGCCAAGCGTTCAGCGCGGTCTTGCGGCACCGCGCTCAGAAGGGCACCGAACGCCGCAGGAAAATCGGCTTCGCTGACGACGGTAGGTGGAGACTGCTGTTGCAGCTCAGCGTGAATGGCTTCAGCGACGAGCGAGAAAAACGCGGTGATGTCTGTACCGTCGAGTTTTCCGAAGGCGTCGTGCATCTGTGTCTCGGTTGGCGTGTCACGCACGATGGCCGCGCAGGTGGCGATGCTGGCTGCCGCGAGGGCTTTGCTTCTGAGTGTTGCCCGAAGCAAAAGCTGCTCGTTGCTCAAGCGACGCAAGCCGCGTCGGCTGAGCTGCCAACTCAAGGCGTCTGTCTCTGGTGCCGAGCGCTGCCCTCGTGCCTGCTGGAACTCTGGCATGGCTGCCAATTGCTGCTGGAACCGTGCGCGTGCGTCTTCGTAGGACGAGGGTGTGGGGGTGCAGGACAACAAAACGACGGCACTCGCGAGGGCGATGACGGGAAAGAGGGCTTTGTTCACTCCCGATGCTGTAGCGTTCCTACTGGCGGCTTGTCAATCTGTTCAGTTCCTCGTTCAGTTCCGGAGTTGCCAAACTGCGGGCGCTCAGGCAAAACAGAGGCTATCTATCTGCAAAGGAGGACAGAGTCATGGTGACATTTACCGCCAAACTGACGGTCAAAGCCGGGACTGAAGGTCAATTCGAGGAAACGATGAAGAAGGTCGTGCCGGAAGTGCGTAAGGAAGCGGGCAACCGCGCTTATACCTTCTGCAAGTCGAAGAGCGACCCGCGCGTATTCATGTTCTTTGAAGAGTACGTGGATGATGCGGCAGTGTCCGCCCATCGTAAACACCTCGGGGAATTGGGCGTCAATCTCGGCGCGATTCTCGATGGCCCCCCAGTGTTAGAGTTCTACGAAAAGATTGCTGAGTAAACTAGGCAACAGGGGACAGGCAACGGGCAACAGGTAGAAAAAGTATTCCCAACTGTTTGCCTTACCTTTTCCGCGTCGGCTGCCTGATGCCCGTTCCCCGTTGCCCATCTTTTTATGCTTGCGCGCGAACATCTGTGGATTCTTGCTGCGCTCGTTTTATTGTCGAGCCTCGCCTGGGCTGAAACCATCTACCTCGCTGGCAGTATGGGCCTGGGCATGGTGACGTGCAGCATGACCATGGGCACCCCGTTCTCGCTCAGCAACGCCGCGTTGTACGTTGTCCTCTGGGGGGTCATGATGGTGGCGATGATGCTGCCAGCCATGGGACCAGTCGTGGGGCTGTTCCACACCATTGCGCAAAAAAAACGCGAACAAGGGATACCGTTTACCTCGGTTTGGATATTCGTGGCTGGTTATGTCGTCCTGTGGACTCTGACCGGCGGCGTCGGCTATGCCGCAGACCTTGCGATTCAAGCGTTGCCCAGTGCGTTCCCGATCTTACGCGATCATGGCGCGGTGATTGGTGGCTTCACCCTCATTGGTGCAGGCGTCTATCAACTGACGCCATTCAAATATCTGTGTCTCTCACATTGTCGCTCGCCGATGGGGTTTTTGATGACCAACTGGCGCGACGGCGTGCTGGGTGCCTTTGGCATGGGTACACGTCATGGTGCCTACTGCCTCGGCTGTTGCTGGAGCTTGATGGTGGTGTTGTTTGTCATGGGCACGATGAACCTCGTGTGGATGGGTATTTTGTCGATCGTCATCTTCATGGAGAAAATCGTCTCGCATGGGGCAGTGCTGGGGAAATTCACCGGCGTGGCGCTCATGCTTCTTGGCCTTATCATGGCGGCAGGCATGATCCCCCTGACCGAATAGGAGTGCGAAGTGCTCACCCTCGACCCAGAACTCTTAGGGAAAGAAATGCCGGTTGGCGAAGTGACGGTGACGGCAGAAGAGATTCGTGCCTTTGCCGAGGCGACTGGAGACCGCGATCCGCTCTACTTCGATGCGGACGTGGCTCGGCAAGCCGGCTATGTCGATTGCATTGCCCCGCCGTTGTTCTGCATGAAAATTCGCGGCGAACGCGCCTTGCCGGATGCTGAAATTGGGCCAGGACTCGTGAGTTTGAATGCTGGGCAAGAGTTTGAGTTCTACGACGAAATCTACGTGGGGCGCACCTATGCCGTCTCGGTAAAAATTACCGACGTGTACGAGAAAACTGGACGCAGCGGGCCGCTTGGTGTCCTCGTCCGCGAGATGCTGATTCGTGACACTGCCGGTAAACCTGTCGTCTTAATGCGCGAGCGGCGCATGGTGCGATCACCGGAGAAGAAGATTTAGGAAAAGAAGTCAGGAGTCCCATGAGTGCAATCGAGACGAAACCCTTCGATGAGATCGAAATCGGCGACGAAATCGGGCCGCTGACGTATGCGCCGACGCTCGATGAAATCCAGCGTTATGCGGCGGTGGTGCGTATGGTGGATCAACGCTTCATGAGTAAAGAAATCGCTCAACAACGCGGCTTCGAGCACCCGATTGTTCCCGGGCCACTCAGCGCTACTGTGTTGTCGCGCATGCTGCGAGAGTATCTCCCGGGCTGGCGACTCCAGACCTTCAACATCAGCTTCCGTGCGCCGGTCCGCCACGGCGATGTCCTGACCTGTTTGGGATTGGTGACGCAGAAAGAGGAATCTGACAGCGTTGCTATCGTCCATTGTGATGTGTTCGCCGAAAACCAGAACGGCGACCGTGCTTTAGTGGGCACGGCGACCCTTACCCCCCGCTCCGCGTTCAGAGGCTAAGAGCGCGGTTGTTTCAGGAAAGACCGACGCTCGATGAGTGGATCGTCCAGCGGAGCCTTGGCGACGATCACCTCACTCGTCATCCTCAGAAAGAGTCCGTGCCCAACTACACCCGGCAGGCAGTCGAGCGCATGACGCAAACGTTCAGCATCGTAGATTGGCCCGAAATGCGCGTCGATCAGCGGGTTGCCTAAATCGGAAATCACTGGACCGAGTTTGCCTTTGCCACAGCGCAGGCTGGGCTCGCCGCCGAGTTCACGGAGACGACGAAGCACGAAAGGCACGGCTGGAGCAATCACTTCGAGCGGCACTGGAAACTTCTCGCCCAGCGTGTGGACCAGCTTCGACTCGTCAGCGACGATGATAAAGCGATCCGCACAGGCGGCCACGAGTTTCTCCAACACGTGGGCACCGCCAGCGCCTTTGATCAAATTCCCGGTGGGATCGACTTCGTCGGCACCATCCACCGTCAGGTCTACGTGATCGACATCAATCGCATCACGAATCGGCACGCCATGCTCGCGAGCGAGTAGCCGCGTCTGGTACGAGGTCGGAACTCCCACAACGTCAAGCTTTCCGGCGCGTATGCGTTCGCCCAAGAGTTCAATGAAAAAGGCGAGCGTCGAACCCGAGCCGAGGCCGAGTACGCTGCGAGAAGGGACCAGTTCAACTGCCGCCGCCGCTGCGGCTTTTTTTAGTGCATCCACAAGATCTCCATCCTTGATCGACAGAATCTGGCCGAAAGCGCGTAGGAAGACAAGTACACCGTCAGCACTCCGTCGATAGTAGCAACCGCCTGCGTTTCCCCCCAGACCTAGCCGGAGCTAGCGAAGTAGGCTAAAGAGGAACTCGACAACGAAAGCGAACAAGAGGAGAAAGGCACAGCATGCGCATTGTCCTCGATCCCTGGGGTGGAGACTACGGCAGTCAAGTCGCGACTTCGCAAGAAGCGGACAGCGACGATGTGACGGTGCAGTCACTCGAAGCCGAAAGTGAAGACTGCGCGTGGGAGCCGCTCTGGCCTGCACCCAAGACTCTGCCGACAGAAACCGTCGTCGTCGATGGCGTCATGCGCAGCGATGCTTCGGGTATGGTGGAGGATGGAGAACGCCGAGCGTTGGCGCTATTCGGCTCCTTTGCTGCTGGTGCGGTAACAATTAACTCCCAAGTGCGCATCGTCGAGGCGCGCGTCTTGCGCCTCTTTATCGCCGGGAACAATTGGCCCACGCCTGATGATATCGAAATCCCCGCCGGGCGCAGTGCGCGACTACGTTACGAAGGGATGAGCGTCAAAGCCGAAACCTACGACGATCTACGAGAAACGTTAGTCAACGAAATGCGGCGGTCCGAGGCACAAGTCGCAGAAGCCGTCTCAAAAGCAGAGAGCCTCGTCCTTGCTGATGGGAGTCTCAAATTTTTTGGTGGTGCCTCGTCTGTTGTCGGCGTCATCAAAACCATTCATAAACTCTATTTGCCCAACAAACGGGCGACGATTCTAAGGAAATTAGAACGGGGGCAGCGCACGCCTTTTTTCTGCATTGAGAGCAAACGCAAAAACACCGGCTATAAAATTCTGACGTGCTATCTCCGTTTAGCCAAGCCGCAAGCGATTGAAACACAGTTCGCCGGACTCGTCCGTTTAGAGATGAACCCCTCGCAGCGCGAGCATGGCGACGTGGCGGCGCTATTCGATCAGGCGGCAGTGCGGGTACGTGAACTGGCGTCGAAGGCGCCGAAAGATCCACGCGCACCGCAGAATCTGATTCCCATTGGCGGCCTGGAGCGACAACTGCGCCACAAGCTCGGGGATATGCAATTGGTCCTGCGCGGCATCAAACAAAAGCTCCGCTTGATAGCAGAAGAGCAGACGCCGACCTTCTCACTCGGCGGTGTGGAGGAGTAATGGGTAGAGTGATTGGCACGCAAGACGCCACGCCGTTGGAATTCTGGGTGCTGCTTGACGAGGACGAACAAGTACAAATGAACGATGCCGTGGTCGTGGAAACCAGAGCACCGACACCGGAAGGCAGCGGCCTCAAACTCTTCGGCATGGTTGATATGATTCGCGCTCGTCATCAAGGCTCGGTCTTCGACTCCGATGTGATTGAGGCCGAGCGTGGTCTGCCGGTGGAGCTGTCCATCGTTGCTCACGTCAAAGTGACGCGCCTGTTGCCTGAATACTATTACCCGCCCGTGCCAGGCTCACTGGTGCGCGTCGTCACTGGCGAGGAATACGCGCAAGCATTGTTCATGGACAAGATGGAGCGCAAGTTTCCCATCGGCTTGTCGCTGTCTGGTCGGGAAGTCGTATATGGCAATCTCGATTTTCTCACCGGTCGCAAAGGTGCGCACGTCAATATCAGCGGCATCTCTGGCATCGCGACGAAGACCACGTATACGACGTTTCTGATTTACAGCTTGTTGCGCTGTGGTGCGCTGCCCGACCCGGCCAACACACATGCGATTATTTTCAACGTCAAAGGCGAAGACCTGCTGTTCCTCGACAAGAAGAACAAAGATCTAACGATTGAGGATGAAGCCCAGTACGCGCAACTCGGGTTCCCAGCGGAGCCGTTCGACTCCGTGCAATTCTACGTACCGCCGGCTCCGAATCGACAAGGACCGGCCATTCCCAAAGTAGCGGCGCGGCGACCGGATGAAGTGACTCCTTACTTCTGGACCGTGCGCAGTTTTTGTCGCGAGGGACTCCTACGCTATTTGTTTACCGAAGTGGGCGAAGATGCTTCCTTGCTCTCGACACTCGTGTATCAGGTGGAGAGTCGCCTCAAAGAAGCGGCAGATGAAGCGGATAAACGCGACTCTGGACCTGGCGTCTTTCTTAGCACCGCTAAGAAAGGCAAGGGTGACGACGACGAAAATGCCGATGCTCCGGCACAAGAGATTCGCGACTTCCTCACGCTGGCGAAAGCCATTGAGGCCATTGCTGCTTCGACGAATCAAGCCAGCGGTACGGTCAATGCCTTCATGCGTCGCCTCTACGGAGCGCAGGAGCGTGTCGCCTATCTGGTGCGCAATCCCGGTGACGCCAACCCCGAGAATCACACGATCAACTGGCGCAAGAAGCAGGTCACGGTTGTGAGCCTGACCGACTTGTACGAAGTCGGCAAGAGCTTCGTGGTTGGGTCCGTGCTCCAGCAAATTCAGGAGGAGAAAGAAGCCACTGGTGCCGCTGGACCGCTCTGCTTCATCATCGTTGATGAATTGAACCGCTATGCTCCACGCGACGGCTGGTCGCCGATTCGTGAACGCCTGCTCGAAATTGCCGAGCGCGGTCGTTCTAGTGGAACGATCCTGATTGGTGCCCAACAGACTGCGTCGGAAGTCGAGCGGCGCATTGTTGCCAACCCGGCGTTTCGCATCGTCGGACGCTTGGACGCCGCTGAGGCTGAACGTGCCGAGTACGGGTTTCTCACGCCCACGCTGCGCGAGCGTGCGAAAATTCTCACCTCGGGCCGCATGATTGTGTCGCAGCCTGATATTCCCACGCCAGTGCCGATCCTGTTTCCTAAACCGTCGTGGGCCACGCGTGAAGATGAACAGGCGCTCCCCGCGCCGGATCTGAAGTTGGGCAAAATGAGGCGCAGTTCATGAAGTTTCTCCATACTTCGGATTGGCATGTCGGTCGCACTATTCGCAGCCGTTCTCGTATCGACGAGCATCGCGCGGTGTTTGCGGAGATCATCGCTATTGCCAAACAAGAAGCGATTGACGCCATGTTGGTCACTGGCGATATCTTTCACGAGCGTCGTCCCTCACTCGAAGCCCAGGAGCTGGTGGCGGAAACCTTAGCGGAACTCGCTCGCCAGCGCATTCCTTCGGTGCTCATTCCCGGGAATCACGACGACTCGTCTTTGCTACGTGCGTTGAAACCTTTGGGGACACTGGCGCAAGCACACATCGTGCCCGAGGTCGTGGCGGATCTGTCTGAATTGATCGTGCCCATTCCCGCGCGTGCTGGAGGAGAACAAGCGTTGGTTGGCTGCCTACCCTATTTGCACCCGCATCTCGTGCTGAATACTGCCGAAAGTCTCGGGATGACAGAAGAAGGTCGCATCAGCGCCTATCAAGCTAAGGTCCAAGGTTTTTTTCGTGCGTTGGTCGAGGACATGCGGCGGAAAAACCCGGGCGCGGTGTCCATCGTTCTTGCGCACCTGCATCTGCTTGAATGCGAGTTTGGCGGTGGCGAATGGCGCTCCAGTGTCTTCCCCGTTGCTACAGGGTTTTTGCCGGCTGGCGTGCAATATGTGGCGCTCGGACACTTGCATAAGCCGCAAGTCGTCGAAAAGTCGAAATCGCAAACCCGTTATGCTGGCTCGATCCTGCAGATGGACTTTGGCGAGCGTGACCAGAAAAAGAGCGTGTACATCATCGAAGCCCATCCTGGTAAACCGGCGGAGATTACCTCGGTCCCGCTCGAAAAGGGCAAATGGCTGTTGCGCCGCACTGGCACGGCTGAGGCCATCTTGGCCCAAGCCGCTGAGTTTGCCGATGCCTGGGTGGAAGTGGTGCTCGCGCCGGACCAACGCACCGCCGAACTCGTCGATAAAGTGCGAGCATTGCCAGAGGTGATTTCCTTACGCTTTGAAGAGCCACAGGCAGTAGCTGAAGGAAACGGGGAAACGGGGAAACGGGGAAACGGGGATCGCTCTGCAAGCGAACTCTTTCGCGATTATTACCAGAAAAAAAGGAAAGCCGACCCTGAACCGCAACTACTGGCACTGTTCGAGCGCCTGTATCAAGAGGCGGCGACGGCCAGCGATGAAGCTTGAGACGAAGTCGTCGGGCGCGGGTGTCTCAGATGATACTGGACAGGGAACCCGCTTCTCTTGCAGGGGCGGCCCTGCGTGGCCGCCCTCAAGACGGGTACCCGCCTTCCTACCGCTTATGTTCAACTACGGCAGGATGATCGTCCCCGTGAAGGTCCCGGTTTGGCTACCGAAGCACTGCTCTGCCGGGTCGCAGAAGCTATAGTGCCCCGACCCGGTGGTGAGTACGGACCCAGTAGCGCCGGTAAACTGTCCTGTCCCGCCGTAATAGGTCTCGGTGATCTGAAAGGTGAACGTGCCCGTCGCGAAATTCGCGCAAAGCGTCCCTGGGTGGCCTTTAAAGCTGAAGAGTTGATCCCCCTTGTTGATGAAGGTCGTAATGCCGGCGATCCCGAGATACGGAAACTCCACCGTGCCAGCAGGACACGTCACTGGGGCTGGTAGCGGAGGAAGCACCTCGCTCTGGGCATGGCCGCTAAAACGTCCAAGATTCCCTCTGCCGGTTACCAGGTTGAGGCTCGCCTTCAGGCCGTCATTGTTGCCATCGGAGTCGATGGGACTAAAAGCGCCGTAAAAACTCCCTTGAATCTTGAGTTCCTTCGCCTCCACCGAGCCGGAGGCCACACTCAGCAGCACTCCCAGGATTATGCCTATTGCCAACTTATACAGATGCATCACGTTCTCCTTGTGTTGTGTTGAGGATGAATGAAACCCCACGGCTGCCCAGGCGTCCGTGAAGCGCGAGTTCACCGGTCCTGCGTGGAGGACGGGGGTGCGCGAGGAGCGCCGGTTCCTCGCCATGACGCCACGGACGGACTCTCTCTTGTAATCGTCTCCCTCATGTGGCAGGAGGGTAAGAAAGTGGCGACCGGAAGTCATGGAAAAAATCTGGAAGTTTTGCGGAAGTTTTCTGGAAAGGTAAAAAAGCAGCATGGCGGACGAGCAGACCGTCAATTTTGGTCCCTATCGGCTGGATGCGACTAATGCGCGGTTGTGGCAGGAGACCCAACCGTTGCGGCTTACGCCCAAAGCTTTTCAGGTGTTGTGCTATCTGGCGGAACGTCCGGGGCAGTTAGTGACCAAAGACGAACTGTTTCAGGCGGTGTGGGCGGATACGGTAGTCAGTGACGCTACGCTGACGAGCGCGATTCAGGAGATTCGTAAGGCGTTAGCGGATAATGCACGCGAGCCGCAGTACGTCGAGACGGTGCCCAAACGGGGGTTTCATTTTATCGGGGAAGTCGTG
>SYOC01000084.1 GCA_005804965.1 Pseudomonadota bacterium | reverse complement strand
GGCGGTGGAAGCGGGCTGGGCTGCCGTAGCAAATGGCGAACGTGGCATGGCATTGTCTCCGAGGATGCTTCTGAGAATAATCACTCAACCTCTTCTCTTTACAGCACTTTGTCCGGTTCGTACAACTTGCAACCAGTTCTAATGATGAACGATGAATGAGGAATTGAAGACGGGACACGGGAAACAGCAGCAGCGTCATTCTCGTGTCCCGAAAGATATTACCGGCAACGCGGTATGACTTCTTTGGCGAACAGCTCCATCGAACGCTGCACGGTCCTCGGATCGACGAGTCCACCTTGGTTGAAGTAGCCGATGAATTCGTCCATGTGAAATTCTTCTCGCAAGGCACGTACTCGTTCGACACAGTAGTCCGGATCGCCGAAGACACTCATACGTTCTACACGTTCGTAGGTCGCGCGTTCGAGCTTCGCGGCGACTTGCTGGAAGGCTTCGTAGCTTTTGATGGTGGTGTCGCTCAGTGCGCGTAGGCGCTCGCCTGCTGCACGAAAGAAATTCATTAAGCTCTCTTCGCATTCGTGCCGCGCTTGCTCGCGGCTGTCTGAAACGTGCACAGAAAACATCAACGCTACATCTTGGCGGGCACCGGGAGCAAGGGCATTGCGATGGACGCCAAGATATTCGTGCAGCTTGTCTGGCGGGTTAATCAGTGGCGAGGAGAAGATCGGCAACCCCAATCGTCCGGCAATGGCGAACGTATCCGGACTATTTGCCGCTAGCCGCAACGGAGGGTGCGGTTGCTGCAAAGGCCGGGGGACGACGGAAAGATCTTCAGCATGAAAGTATTTGCCCTGGTAGGAAAAGCGTTCATTGGTCCAGGCTTTAATGATGACCTCAAGCGCTTCCTCGAAACGTTCGCGGCTCTCTTCTTGAGGCACGTTGTAGCCAACGTAGTGAATCGGTGCCGTGCCGCGCCCGACGCCGAACTCTAAACGTCCGCCGCTCAAGACATCCAGTGTTGCGGCCTGCTCTGCCATTTCCACGGGACTGTGTAACGGCAGCAGCGACACTGCTGTTCCTAGCCGGATACGGGTCGTGCGTTGTGCCGCTGCTGTGAGCACCATCAATGGTGAAGCGAGAATCGACGAACGTCGCCCAAAATGTAGCTCGCCCAGCCACACGGTGTCGAAGCCTAAGGTGTCGCCAGCCACGATCTGGGCAATGATATCCTGAAACCGCTGACTCTCGGACTGCGCATCCGCGCACGGCAGTTGATCGAAAAATCCAAAGCGCATGGCTCCCCTCCTTGCTGAGATGGTGCAGTTCTCGCCACTACATCGACAAATAGGCTGCTACACACAGGGCGACCCCACCGACGTAGGTGCCCAAAGCACCGATGAAGCGTAACGGGTGCGGTTTCGCCAGCGTCGGAGAGGTGAGAATGCCGATGACGATAAGATAGCGGCAGAGCGTGACGATCCACATGGTCCACAGCACCCAGGTTGATGGATTGCGCGAACCCAAGAATAGGAGCAACACTGCGACCATCGGTACGAACTCGGCGGTGTTGCCGTGAGCACGGATCATTTTATAGAGCCGATCCGTCGGATCGGAGTTGAAGCCTGAGACCACGTTGGTGCTCCCCCGCGTGAGTGATACTGCCAGCCCGAGACCAAATAGCAACAGCCCGAGCAACGCTGTACACAGAATAGCCGTCTCCATAAAGTCCCCCTTTTTACGGGAAAGATTTCTCCTGATTCATGGCCGCATTTTACGACTCTGGCAATGCCCCTCCAACGCATGCGACCCGTGTTGCAATCCTTCGCAGCTTCCGTTGTAAGGAGTCGGCAGCGAGGCTCGCCAATCTACGCAAACAGACATAAGGGAGGACAGTTCATGAACATTGGTATCCTGGTGCCGGCAACGGCAGAAACAAGCAACATCACCGCGATTGCGCAGCGCGTGGAAGCGCTGGGGTTCGAGTCCTTGTGGATTCCCGAGCATCCGGTGATTCCCGTCGGCTTCAAAACTTCTGTTCCAGGTGGCGGCATGCTGCCCGTGCATTATCAACGCTGGGCGGACCCGTTTATTGCCTTAACCGTAGCGGCCACGGCCACTACTCGCCTCAAGCTGGCGACGGGTATTTGTTTGCTTCCTGAGCGCAATGCCCTGCTCACTGCCAAAGTAATCGCGAGCCTCGATATGTATTCCGGTGGGCGGGTAATCCTTGGAGTAGGCGCGGGCTGGCTCAAAGAAGAAACCGAAGCGATGGGCGCGAATTTTCGCCTGCGTTGGAAGCTGTTGCGTGAAACCGTGGAAGCCATGCGCTTGTGCTGGACACAGGCCGAGCCTAGCTATCAAGGTGAACTTGTGCAGTTTCCGCCGGTCTATTGCAACCCCAAGCCCGTACAGAAGTCTGGCCCGCCAATTTTCCTTGGTGGTCATGTGCCGAAGGCGCTGGAGCGGGTCGCACGCACCTATGACGGTTGGTGCCCGCTGACCGGTGATCCTGCCGACTATAAAGCCAAAGTCCAGACCATTCGCCAATTGGCAAAAGAGGCCGGACGCAATCCCGATGCGCTGCAAATGTCGGCGTTTGTTGATCCACAAAACGGTGCGATCTCGCTCGATACTATCAAGGCGTTCCGTGATGCTGGCGCGAGCCGCATCGTACTCTTCTCGCAGACGTTTGCCCAAGAGATTGCGAACGGCAAAGCGTTAGAGTGTATTGATCGCGTGGCAGGCGTTGTCCAAGGGGCGCAGGCGGTCTGACGCGGCAATGACCCCAGCCATCCAAACCTTGAAAAAGTCGGGCGTGGCGTTTGCCGTCCACGAATATCGTCACGACCCGAGAACTGAATCCTACGGCCTCGAAGCGGCAGCCGCGTTAGGCGTTGTTCCTGGCTCCGTCTTTAAGACGCTGATTGCCAAGCTCGATGGTCGCGAACTGGTTGTGGCTATCGTGCCTGTCGATCAAAGCTTGGACCTGAAAGCTTTAGCAGCGGCAGCCGGAGCCAAGAAAGCCGACCTTGCCGACGTGGCTGAAGCCGAGCGCACCACCGGCTATGTCAAAGGCGGCATCAGTCCACTCGGGCAGCGAAAAAAACTACGAACATTCATTGATGCTAGCTCGGCTGATTTAGAGAAGCTCTACGTCAGCGCCGGCCGACGGGGGATGGATGTGTCGCTGCGGCCCGCCGACCTCGTGCAGTTGAGCAACGCGACCGTGGCGGGGATTGCCAAGTAGCGGGTGCGGAGTTTGTGGCTTGGTGGTGTTAATTATTGACAACTTAGAATGGAAGGCGAGGTGTACGACATATGGCGTTGCCTGAACCTATGTATCAAAATTCAGCAGGACGGTTATTAGCGATTTTGAAGACATTCCCAGATAATGCCGCGCCCCTCGATGTCATTCCAAACTTGTTTGAGGCCACGGGAAAGACTACAGAAGAGCGACAACAGGCATGCTTCGCAGGCTTAATGGAAATCCAAAAGTTGTATTTGGAATTTCGCCAGGACATTCTCAATGCCGAGGTTAACTAGCAACAGAAGAAGGTGATTTTATCTGGGCTGGTGAGTCTTCAACAAGTGATCTATCCCATACAGTTGCCAATAGCCGCGAGGGCTCCGACGGATGCCGAGAAAGCGCTGCTAGAAGTTGCCGCGACAATAATCCCGCAAGATGCTGCCCTTCAGAAAGAGGATATTGAGGAGATTAGAGAATCGATAGCTTCTCTTCGGTCTTTCGTTGAAGATGCTGAGATAGTCCAAGCACTTCGAGCGGTTCTGCTTGAACTAATCCGCCTTTCAGAAGATGCGATTTCGCGCTTCAATATTTATGGTGCTCGTGGACTCAGAAGGGCATTCAAAGCAATGCTGGCTGATACCATTGAGGCCTACGGATTAGCGTTGGGAGAAGGTGAAGACGACAAACCTAAAAAGGCTGATGTTTGGCAGGCGATTCGGCAACATCTTAGGGTCATAGATGTTGTGGCTTCGAGATTGCTCCAATATAAGCCATTGCTTGAAACAGTTTCGCAGCTAATGCTTGGCGGGCCGCTACCCTAGCAAAAATGGGAGTTCGTAGATTGGATCTGCTTCGCTCACCGGGATTTTTTTGTGCCCGAGCTGCTTGCGTAGATGTACACACCAAGCCCTTGACTGGGTTACGACCAAGCCTGCATATCTCGTAGCAGATCCCTGATCAGCTACGATTGCTGGCATTCCCTATTACCCTGATGAGGTGAATGACAAATGGCTAAGTTGGCAGAGCGAATTACTGTTGATCCGGAACAATGTGGAGGACGGCCCTGTATCCGTCAGATGCGGATTCGTGTGACCGACGTATTGGATTTACTCGCCGAAGGTCTGACTCCAGAACAGGTATTGGAAGAACTCCCGGACCTTGAGTCCGAAGACATAGGGGCTTGCCTGCGCTTTGCGAGTCGGCGCCTCGACCATCCAGTAATTGCCGCATGATCATTTGGGTAGATGCTCAATTGTCTCCGGCTCTTGCTCGTTGGATTCGCGAGACATTTCAGCTTGAAGCTTATGCTGTACGCGAGGTCGGGCTTCGTGATGCAAAAGATTCGGTCATCTTTACCGCTGCACGGGACGCCGAGGTAGTAATTATGAGCAAGGACGAAGACTTCCGCTTGCTCGTTGAGCGGTTGGGGGCACCGCCACAAATCTTATGGTTGACGTGTGGGAATACCTCGAACGAAAGATTGCGCGAAATTCTGACAAAAAGTCTACCAGCGGCGATAGTACTGTTGCAGCGCGGAGAGCCGCTGGTAGAGATCAGTGATGCCCATGTTTCATCCCGAAACCGGAAACGTTCAATTCGGCATTCCTCCAAACCGCGTCCACGTAACAGTTCCGGGAAACGTGGACGGTCTCGGTCTGGCCGTGGCGGGTGATTGCTGGTCTTGGGGGCTGGAAACTAGAACGATCTTCGCGCATCCCAGTTCAGCAGGGTAGGTACGACGGTTTGTGCATGCTATAGAAAGTGGGGCTGAGGATTTGCGAAAAACGTCCTCAACCGTGGGGTTTCTGCTTGGGAGTCGCATCTGATGGAAGAACTGACTGAACTCCGCCATTACATCGAATCTGGAAAATATCAGGACGCGCTCGGATTGCTGGGTGAGATGGAAGACATGAGCCGAGACGACAAGATCAATCGGATCTCTAGCTTCATGGAAGTGCTTCTCTTGCATCTGATCAAGCAAACGTCAGAACAACGAACGACCCGATCTTGGGATGTGACTATCCGTAATGCACTCCGTCAGATTGTCCGGATCAACAAGCGACGCAAGGCCGGTGGTTGGTACCTGACGAGTGAAGACCTGCGAGCTGCCTTGCTTGATTCCTATGAACCGGCGCTCGACGCCGCTTCGTTAGAAGTGCTTGGCGGAAAGCATTCGGGCGAAGAAATTGACGCGATGATTCGGAAGGCGGAAATCGTCGAGGCGGCGTTCGCGAAGATTATGCAGCAAAGTGAGGCCGAGTTGCAGTGATCGCTCCCCCCATTGCGCATGCGCGGGCCAGATGTTGTCACGCATTTTTTGTGTTAACCATTGGATTCACTGCGGACGCCAAACCTGTTCCCCTGGGTTAGCGTACCGATATGACTATCATTAAGGGAGGGAAAAGCATGGCAGAATCTCAGGGAATTCCAGAGGCTCAAACGATTGGTGTCTTCAACCCGCTGCGACACTCCGCGCGGACGCAAGACTACTACGATGGCATCAAGCAGAGGTTCGCCGAAGAACGCGACCTGCGCCTGAAATATCGACCGGAAGGTACGAATCAGTACACCTCCGACCTCACCGGCGAGCTGGCGAAGTATGAGGGCGACCCCTACGGAGGGGAGATCGCCCCCCGCGAGCCTATTAACGACACCGTCGAGTGTCTCTTTATCGGTGGCGGATTCTCTGCGCTCCTCACCTCCGCGCGGCTGCGCGAGCGTGGTGTCGAGAGCATCCGCATCGTCGAGCGTGGAGCCGAT
>SYOC01000083.1 GCA_005804965.1 Pseudomonadota bacterium | reverse complement strand
TCTGCTATGAGGACCTCGAACGCGTTCTTTTCTGTAGGTTCATTCTTGAAGACTACCGACAAGTGAACAAACGTGCCGCCAGGAGCTACAAGGATCTTATTCGTTTCTGTTTTGACAAAGTATCCGCCAGTGACGTTCTCCTCAGTTGTTGAAGGCTGTTCACCCAGACGCTGGCTCCAAGTGATGATTCGTTTGCTGTCTGGCTGGTAGAAAAGGTAACTTGAGCCGTCCTTTAAGGTGACCATATCGTCGTCGGATTCTCGCCCGGACTTGCTGTACCAGACGGTGTCCATGACTTCCGTAGTGACAAACTTCGTCTCGGCAACGACCTGGAGACAGCGTTTAAGCGCACGCTCAGCTGCCCGAGGTGGGAGCGGCTCCGCGAAATGTCACATCGACCATAGCTGGCGCGGACTGCGTTTGAGCCGAGTACTTGGCTGTATAACCTCTGCCAGCACACGGGATCGTCACCGGTTCGACTCGGATCGGCAACCCGGTTTTTGTGTCAGGAGCCGGTCTTGTTGCGGCCTTTTCTGGCTGAGGATTCCGGCTAGAGGGATCGTTGCAGCTAGCCATGCAAAGAACGAAGAAGAGAGCGACGCGCATTATGGCGAGTTTAGGTGTTCTCATACGAATCACTCTCGGACCTGTGCCTGATAATTATGCTCACACCCGTGTCGGAAGCGGCCTGCTCTGCAATAACACGCTCGGTACCTGAATTCGTTAGATCGACCCTATTTCATTCTGAATGGCAAAGCTTGCTTCATGGCTAGCTAACGCCGGCGTCAGCCGCCGCAGCCCAAGCGTGTCCCTTCGCGTTTATCTGGAACCGCTCGCGGGCTGCGGTCGGCCTGGATGCTCTAGTTGGACAGCGTCACCTTACCGTTTCACATAATGCTTGTCGAACACTTGAAGCACATTGGGATTATAGAAATCCTTCTTTGGGCTTCGTGGGTTGTTGGGATCAAGGAACCGTGACTTGACGAGTGACAGATTGCTTAGTAGTGGTTTGCGAATCTGATGAAACCTCGGATCTTGCTTAAAATCAGAGTAGCGCTCTGTTAAACGACGAGTAAGTTCTCGGTAATCCCAAGGGAAATTTTTCCTTACGTCCTCTTCAGTCAGCACTACACGCATAGCAGTTGGATCATCCGTTACGACAACGCGAGTTGCGGATACGAGATTCGAGCGTTGCATCTGTACATGCAGGGTGAGAGCAACCTGAAAATCTGATCCTTCAGGCACTTCTGTTTCTTCGGCCAATTTGCGTAGAAACTCAATAACGTTCCGTTCGTCCGAGTTGACGGTAACTACTGTGGCGTCGCGGGCTCCATCAAGGTATGCGATCGGCATGAGAAGTGAGATTTTTTTGCTCAAATCCCGTTTAAACCAAGCCTTGGCCTGGATAATGAAATTGCGTACACTTGCCGTAGCAACTTCTAGTATCTGTTTCTCCAGAACGGCAGCTGAGTTAACAAAGTGAGCCGCATTATCTCGAACCTCTATCAAGGCATCCAAATTTGCTTTCACGGGACTTGCAAGGCCAGTTAACGAATTTGAATCAAGCAACGCGATGGCTCGCCCGAGGCTGACTGTCTGCGGATTTCCTGCGCGGTTACGTCGAACGTATCGTTTCTTTGACGGTTTCCCCGCGCGAGTTTTACGCTTTTCATATTCGTAGATTGACTTCGGGTCATTGCCGTTTTCGTTGAGAAGCTTGGCCTTTAAGAGAAGTTCCCAAGCATTCAGCGCGAGCAATGCAAATGTCTCTCCTCGATATAAAAACCCAGGCTTGTTGTAGATCTCGATTGCGGAAATCAATGCCGCTTCTGCCTTTTCGAGAAATCTATTAGAGAGCGGAGGTCTCATCGCTTGTTAGTTGTCCAACATGAATTCAACGACTGTTCCCTATTCCTATTTAGCCGCAATATGTTCCTACATTTCACAACGTGCATGCTCTGTTGCTGTGTTGCGCGAACACCGGAGATAAGAGTCCCCGTTGGCATGGCATTCTCCCCTTCACCTCAGAGCGACTCTCTGCTCAACTCAGCGATTAACGCTTCATTCGACGGCGTCTTCTCGAAAAACGTCAGCAGGAGTTTCGTCGCCTCCACGGTGGTCTGCTCCGCGCAGTGGCGACGAAGCAGATGCGCGACTTTGAGTGCGGCAGGATCGAGCAATTGTTCTTCTCTGCGAGTGCCGGATTTGGCGATATCAATCGCGGGAAAGATGCGACGGTCCGCGAGCCGCCGATCCAGCAATATTTCCGTGTTCCCGGTGCCTTTGAATTCCTGCGCGATCACTTCATCCATGCGACTGCCGGTATCGATCAGCGCGGTGGCAATGATGGTGAGTGAACCGCTATTTTCCATTTGTCGCGCTGCGCCAAAGAAACGCTTCGGCAGCTCCAAAGCGTTGGCGTCGATCCCGCCGCTCATAGTCCGGCCAGTGCTGGTGTTGAGGTTATGCGCACGTGACAAGCGGGTGAGTGAATCGACGACGATAACCACGTCTTTCCCTGTTAACGCTTCAGTGATGGCTTTCTCTAAACACGCGGCTGCCGTGGCTAAATGCTCTTCTAAGGAGCGGTCGTTCGACGAGGCAAATACCTCGGCTTGCACTGAACGGCGAAAGTCGGTCACTTCTTCCGGTCGCTCGTCCACCAAGAGCGCATACAGCAGGGCAGTCGGCGCACCAGCGGTTACGCCCAAACATAAGTCGCGTAGAAACGTCGTCTTTCCGGTACGGGGCGGCGCTAGAATGAGGGCACGTTGACCGAAGCCGATTGGACAAATGAGGTCGAGCACCCGCAGTGTGAGCGGGGCATCTGGCCCTGCCAAAGGAATCTTGCGATTCGGGGTGATGGCAACTCGGGATTGAAATTCTTGCAGGGCGGCTGAAGGGGAAGCGGCTCTAGCCTGCCGCGCTTTGGGTCCGCGCACGTCGCGCGCGAATCGTGATTGACGGTCTGGCGATTGGACATTCTTGCCTCGGTTACGAGATCGTTGCCGCATCCACACGTATCCTTTCCGCGCCTAGGGTACTCTTTTCTTTTCTGCCGCGCCACTCGGCAAGAGCAGGCTGACAGCTCTGCTTTCGCTCAGGTATAGTGCCCGCCATGACTCAGCAAACCTATCGCGTTGGTGTGGATATTGGCGGGACCTTCACTGATATTTTCTTGCTATCCGAATCCGGTGACCATGTTGCCATCGGCAAGGTGCTCACCACTCCCCAGCATCCCGCCGAAGCTGTCGTCCACGGCCTCCGCGAACTTCTCACTGACCAAGGTCTAACGCCACAATCAGTCGCGCATCTCGTACACGGCACCACACTGATTACCAACGCCATTATCGAGCGCAAGGGAGCAAAGACCGGCCTCATTACCACCAAGGGATTTCGCGACGCCTTGGAAATTGGCCGTGAGCGTCGCTACGATATTTACGACATCTCGCTAGAAAACCCGGAGCCGTTGGTCCCACGCTTCTTAAGGCGCGAAGTCACTGAGCGACTCGATCACACTGGGCGAGTCATGATTCCGCTCGACCCCGACGAAGCCCTAGTTGTCATTCAAGAGTTAGTGAACGACGGGATCGAAGCACTGGCTGTCTGCCTGCTGCATGCGTTTCGCAATTCTGCCCACGAGCAGACGATCAAACAACTGGCGCTCACTCATTTCCCGCAGCTCGCCTGCTCGGTATCGAGCGAGGTCATGCCAGAGATCCGCGAGTACGAACGCACCTCGACCACGGTGGCCAATGTCTATGTGCAGCCGCTGGCGAAGCACTACCTGGAGCAGCTCAACGCCGACTTGCGTGCCATAGGCTTGCCACGGGATATTTCCATCATGCTCTCGAACGGAGGCATCACGAGTTGCCAAGTGGCCAGCGCATATCCGATTCGCTTGATCGAATCCGGCCCGGCAGCCGGTGCGCTCGCTGCCGTCTTTCACGGCACGCATCGTCAGATGGACCGTGTCATTTCCTTCGACATGGGCGGGACAACGGCGAAGATCTGTTTGATCGACCACGGCAAGCCCTTGTTGACGACGGACTTCGAGGCGGCGCGTGTCTACCGCTTTAAGAAGGGCAGCGGTCTGCCGTTGAAAGTGCCGGTGATCGAGATGATTGAAATTGGTGCCGGCGGGGGCAGCATCGCGCGAGTCGATAAACTCGGGCTACTCAAGGTCGGCCCTGACAGCGCTGGAGCCGAACCTGGACCAGTATGTTACGACCGAGGCGGCACAGAGCCAACGGTGACAGATGCCGATTTGGTGCTCGGCTATTTGAGCGCGGAGTATTTCCTCGGCGGGAAAATGCGTCTCAATCTGGAAAAAGCACAGCAGGCGATCGCAGAGAAAATTGCGCGGCCGCTCGGTGTGGACTTGATTCGCGCCGCCTGGGGCATTCATCAAGTAGTGAACGAAAACATGGCGAATGCAGCACGGATTCATCTGGTCGAAAAAGGGCGTGACCCGCGTGATTACGGGTTGATTGCTTTCGGCGGGGCTGGGCCGGTGCATGCCTATCGTGTGGCCGAGCGCTTGAAGCTCAAGACCTTGGTGAGTCCGCTGGCTGCCGGCGTCACCTCGGCCTTCGGTATGCTGACGGCACCGTTGGCGTTCGACTTCGTGCAGAGCTATGTTTCGCCGTTGTCGGAGCTCGATTTCGTAGCATTGGCACGCCTATATCACGACATGGAAGAACGTGGACGTGTGCTGCTGGAAACTGCGGGTGTCGAAGGCACGGTCACGCTTTCACGCTCGGCAGACATGCGCTACTTACACCAAGGGTTCGAGATTCGCGTTGCTCTTCCCAACACACCACTCACGCAAGCCGACCTGCCAGCGCTCCGACGCGCATTCGACGAGGAGTACGAGCGTTTATACAAGCGGCTCAATCCTGGGGTCGAGGTCGAAGTTGTGAACTGGCGTCTGGTGGCCTCGGGACCAACCCCGGACATTCGCTTGCCAAGTCCTGCGCAGCAAGGATGGACGGTCGCCGGCGCACGCAAAGGTACGCGAGAAGTGTATCTGCCAGAACGCGGCGGGTTTGCCCAGTGCGAGGTGTACGACCGCTACGCGCTGCCTTCAGGCATAGCCTTCTCTGGACCTGCCATCATTGAAGAGCGCGAATGCACAATGGTAGTCGGCATGGCCGCCCGCGTAACGGTGGACCGCGAGCAGAACTTAGTCATTACTCTACCGTAGGATCAGCGTGCCCAGGCCCGGACTCGAACATACGAAAAAGCCGCGTCACATGTTGCTGCACGTGCTGTTGAAGGCGGGCTTCTAACCGGCTCCGGTCAGCCTCTCCTAGCAACTCCCCAAACACTTCCGGTCCAGCGAAATACTCACGCAGTAAGGCGTTGACGGAAAGGATATTGAGGGCCACATCAGCAGTCGGAGCAAGATCTTTCGGCAAAAAATTCCGTAACTGCTCGGCAACCGACAAAAGCAAAGCCTGCCCTTGTTGAAGCGCCGCATGCGGCGCAGCCTCTTCAAGGAGGCGGTAGCTATCGAGCCGCGCCGCGTATGGATAGCGGCGAAAAAAATGAAAGAGCAGCGCGACAACCGCTTGGGCAATCGCTGCCCAGCGGTCGGGGGCGTCGTTGGCCTGCATAAACACGGCGATGACTTCCTTGGCAAGCTCCGCGCGCCGTGCGATTTGCCGCTGATAGACGGCAGTATAAAGATCTTCCTTGCTCTTCCAGTGAAAATGTAAGGTCGAGATATTGACGCTGGCTCGGGCGGCAATATCTCGCGTGCGTGCACCGTCGAATCCCTTTTGGGCGAAGAGTTCTTCGGCGCTATCGAGGATGCGTTCTTTCGTCGAAGACCGTTCTTCAGCAGAGACTTCGGGGGCTTCGCTGCTCGCCGGCGCATCGGAGTGCCGAGTGGATTGAAGTTTTCTTGGCATGCAGGAAGAGACCCTTTCTTTGAGAAACCGTCGGCAAAATACCACGTGAGCACCGACTTGTCAGGAAACGAACAGGAAAAAAGGCCCCTGTTCTTGCCTCGGCCAAGAGGCAGTGGGATCATGACACATGTTTCGTCCGCCAAGACGTAGTGGGAGAGTCCTGATTCTGCTTTGGTTGAGTGGAATGGTCGCGTTGTGGATAGGACAGGGAAGGCACAAT
Source organism: Pseudomonadota bacterium (assembly GCA_005804965.1). Lineage (GTDB taxonomy): Bacteria > Desulfobacterota > Binatia > Bin18 > Bin18 > SYOC01. The sequence goes on along the minus strand of SYOC01000083.1, from coordinate 826 downwards.
CAGCTCCCGCTAGAGTTCGAGTCTGAAGAGTTTGCCAGTCGCACATTTCAACCCGGCGAGATCTTCGCTCCGACGTTGATCGCACTCATGAATCATGAACTTCAGGATGGATTTGGCTGGCGACCAAACGATTTTTTCCTGTGGGGGCCACGCTTGTGGGCAGACAACAACGCTGCGCGTCAGCTCGGCCTCCTTCAAGCATTTCGTAAGAGTTTACAGGCGTTTAAGGAGCATCTCACAAAAGACTCCGACAATAACGTTGACCCAGACGTGTTCGAGGCTGACGCCCTCTTCGCGAGCGATGGCGAACGGTTCTGGTTCCCTTCCGCCGAAAGTCAGTTCATTCGCGGCATCGAGCGACTACGTCGCTATGTCGAGGGCGTACGGAATGGCTCACGACGCTCCCACCCCATGACCACTGGGAGCGCAGAACTTGGGCAATTACTGCAAATCTGGAGCGATCTGCTTGCAGACGCCCACGCGAATCTTCATAAGGAACAAGAAGCCGACGGACGGAGTGTATGGCTGCGGACTGACCGCTATTTTTATGCGGCGCAGGGGTGTGCCCATGTCCAGTACGCACTGCTATCAGCCATAAAACACGAGTATTATCGGTTGCTTACTGCGAATCTCCCCGTACAACTTCTCATTGACGAGGCCAGAGAAGCATTACGACAAGCCGCCCTGATGAATCCACCTCTGATCCTCAATGGCAGCCCGAGCGGGCTGCTCGCCAACCACCGTCGCAACCTCGATGCCTATATCGTTGAAGCACGGCAAAAGATGGTAGCTCTCCAAGAAGAGCTAAGGAAATAAACGAAAAAGG
>SYOC01000082.1 GCA_005804965.1 Pseudomonadota bacterium | reverse complement strand
TCGACGAGGCTAGTGCCGGAGAGCTGACTTTCGTGGCCAACGCCAAATACCTAGCCAAGCTGCCGACCACCAAGGCTGCCGCCGTCATCCTCGCCCCCGACGCTCCAGCGATTGCCCTCCCATCGTTGCGCACCGCGAATCCTTACTTTGCCTTTGCCCAGGCGTTGACGATTTTCTATCCTCCCTACGTTCCGCCAGCAGGTCTTCATCCGACAGCGGTCATTGCTGCTTCTGCGCGGATTGGTACACGTGCTTCCATTGGTCCGTATGCCGTGGTGGGGGAAGAAGTAGAGATCGGTGACGACGCACAGATTGCTGCGCACGTCGTTATTTATCCTCGGGTCCGTATTGGCGATAACTTTGTTGCTCACGCTGGAGTGGTCGTGCGCGAAGGGACGCAGATAGGAAACCGCGTCGTGTTGCAAAGCGGGGTCGTTGTCGGTGGCGATGGGTTTGGCTATGTGCCGTTGCCCGGTGGTGCCATCTATAAAATCCCCCAGACCGGCGTGGTCGTGCTGGAAGATGAGGTGGAGATCGGCGTGAATACGACAGTGGATCGTGCGACGGTGGGGAAAACGATCATCCGCCGTGCCGCCAAGATCGACAATCTCGTCCAGGTTGGTCACGGGTGCGACATTGGCGAGGGTGCGCTGCTCGCAGCACAGGTCGGGCTCTCGGGCAGTACCATACTCGAAGCCGGGGTGCGGTTGGGTGGACAAGTCGGCGCTGCCGGGCATCTCACGGTTGGCAAAAATGCTCAGGTCGCGGCACAGAGCGGCATTCCCAATAACGTGCCCGCCAATGCCGTCGTCGGAGGCTATCCTGCCGTACCGATTCGTGAATGGCGGCGATATTCTGCGGTCCTCCCCAAATTACCGGCCCTTGTTCGGCGTCTGCGACGCTTGGAACGAGCAGTGCTTCCTCAAACCGAGAAGACCGACGATGACGCTGAGTAGTTTCTCCTGCCCTGTGTGTTGACTGTCCATAATGCTCGACTCCGATGCCGGGCAATCCGAACGTCAGACTGCCTTCGTACTTGAAGAACAGAACGCGTTCCCTAGGGTGATTTTCCCATGAAGGCAGCCCCAACCAATTGTAGGTATGATCTCCCCATCGAAAGGTGGTCGATGTTCTCTCCTTCTGCCGTATGGCAATTGGGCCACAACGCGATAGGTTGCGGATGCCGGACACAACAACTACTCACACAAAGGAGGACTTTCCCATGAAGAGAACCACCAAAGCGCTCTCTGCGCTCACCGCAGCAGCACTGATGCTGCTCCAAGGTCTGCCGCTGCCGACCGCTCAGGCGGCCAGCCACCGCGAAGCCCCGTTGATTTCCAATGACCCGGCTGCCGACATCACCGACTTCTACATGTTCAAAAGCTGGGCAGATTCGTCCAAGGTGGTGTTCATCATGAACGTCATCCCAGGCCAAGAACCAAGCTCAGGGCCGAACTATTTCAACTTCGCCGACGAAGTTGCCTATCAAATCAATGTGGACACCAACGCCGACGGCAAAGCCGAAGATGTCGTCTATGAATTTCGCTTTACGACGGAGATTCGTGGTGTGACTGCCGCGCTCGAACTGCCGGTGGCCAATGCTGCTGTCCCGCCGATCACCGCGCTCGATGGTACCGGGTCGGAAGGTTTGGGCGTGCGGCAGGGCTACACGGTGACGGAAATTCGTGGTGCCAACCGCACGAACCTTGGCTCGGGTCCTTTGTTCGCGGTTCCTTCCAACATGGGGCCCGCCACTATGCCAGACTACGAAGCGCTGGCCGCGAAGGGCATTTATGGACTCTCGAATGGCGGGCGCGTCTTTGCCGGTCAACGGGACGAGACTTTCTATATCGACCTTGGTGCGGTGTTCGATACCATTAACCTGCGTGCTCCCGCGCCGTTGCTGGGTGCAACCGAAGATGGGGATGATACGAAGAATTTCGGTGGCATCGACCACTTCTCCGGTTTCAACGTGAATTCCATTGCCATCGAAGTGCCGATTTCCTCGCTGACCAATAACCCGAACGCGGTGCTGGGGGCCTATGCTTCCACCAACCGCAATCGCCAGACCTTGCGGCGCGGTGCACCGTTGAAACCCGAGCCTAATGATCGTGGCGACTTGCTGCGCGGCGTCGGAAAAATGGTGCAAGTGCAACGTCTTGCTAACCCGCTGGTGAACGAAGTCATCATTGGTACCACGCAGAAAGACGTGTGGAACGCCACCGAGCCGGAAGATGAGGCGAACTTCCTCGGCTTCTATCAGAATCCTCGGCTCGCCACTGTGCTCAATCTACTTTTTGCCACATCGTTTCCTGACACCGGGCGCGACGATCTTACCAACGTCCTCCTCAAGTATGGCTTCCAGACACAAGATGGGACCTGCTCGAAAGCCAATCCTTGCTCGGAACTGCTCCGTCTGAACTTGGCTGTCGCTCCGACTTTGCCAGCAAGTCAGAAACGACTGACCGTACTGGCCGGGGATAGCGCTGGTTGGCCGAACGGTCGCCGACCAAATGATGACGTGACCGACGTGGCTTTGCGCGTTGTTGCTGGTCTTTTGGTCCTGCCTCCAGGGTCCGTGCCAAACCTCGGTGATGGCGTGAACTTCAACATCGGTGCGCCGGGTGCAGGCACGTCTGATGGTGCAGGGTACGGCAGCACTCTAGGCAACGATCTCGACGTGACCGCCAACGGCATTGCGGCGGAATTCCCTTTCCTGCCTACGGCGCATAGTGGTCGCAACCGCCGCCATATCGACTGCGGCAATGCGGATGGCAGCCCGTGTACTGAACCATAGAAGTACGATGAAGTGGAGGCGTTCGCTTGAACGCCTCTCTCACGCTCCCCTCCTTTGGCGACGCTATGGTGCGCTCCACGACACTCTTCAAGTTACTGGTGATTCCGTTGCTGTGGCTGGCTGGCAGTGGCGTGCTCAGCGCCTGCCGTTCGCAGCCGTCCGTCACGCCAGCGCCGTCCGCTTCTTCTCCAAGCCGTCCTTCGCTTCCCACCCAGGCCGAAGCATCGCCCGCTGACCGTGCTATCCGTATCGCCGATGCTGCTGTCACTGCGCAACCTCAGCACAGTGACAGCTATGCCACGTTAGCATCTGCCTACATGCAGAAAGCCCGCGAGTCTGGCGATGCGAGCTATTACGGGAGGGCAGAAGCGGCGGTGCAGCGGGCGTTAGCGTTGGACGCGAATTCAACGGTGGCGCTGCGGACCCTAGCGTGGGTGCAGACTGGCAAGCATGAGTTTCGCGAGGCCTTAGCGACGGCGGAGCGGCTGCTCCAACACGCTTCACACGATCCGCTCGTCCACGGTTTGCTCGGCGACGCTGCCCTTGAGCTTGGTGACTATGCCCGTGCAGAAACCGCCTTTCAGGCCATGCTGGACCTGCGCCCTGGCATGGCGTCTTTCAGCCGTGCGGCCTATCTGCGTGAGCTATACGGCGATCAAGACGGCGCGGTAGAGCTGATGGAGCAGGCCGTCAAATCTGGCAGTGCTCGCGACCCGGAGCCTTTGGCGTGGTGTCTCGTCCAGCTCGGACAGCTCT
>SYOC01000081.1 GCA_005804965.1 Pseudomonadota bacterium | reverse complement strand
TCAAGAGGTCGACGGTTCAATTCCGTTCAGCTCCACTCTCTTTTCTCCTGAAACCATCCGTACTTAGCGCCCTTCCACCGGAGCCACAAAGGCTTGATTCTTCGGCATGGGTCCGTATAGGGTCCGTTCGGGTCCGAAAGAAACGCCGTTAGAAGAAACAGGCTCGTCTAAACGGTCCACTGCCGCTCTGTTTCCTCCAGGTACGAGATGCCCGTAGGTGTCCACCGTCACTCGGATGCTGTGGTGTCCCATCTGTTCCTTCACGTAGGCAAGCGACTCCCCGTTCTGGATGAGCAGAGAAGCGAACGTGTGGCGGAGGTCATGAATCCGTAACCAGCGAAACCCGGCTTTCGGTAACAATTTCGACCAGACGCGTCTTCGGAGCGAAGAAATCCACCTGTCCGTTACCATCGGTGAGGGGAAGAACAGGTCCAGTCGATTTCAGTGCTTCTAAATCTCTAAGGGTGAGTCTTTCAAGTGAAGGGTCCCCTCGAAGAATCGAAGAGGGGTATGTCCTCAAAGGGTTCTGAAAGAGGAGATTTTGACTTCTTCATGCCTACTTTCCTCTCAGGCTGTTCCTACGCGAGAGAGAAGGGGCCAGGGCGGGTAGGAAAGCAACCGCCTCTTCGCTGGCCAAAGCTAGGCCCCTTCGGTGAGGGATCATTCTACCTTCATGCGTTCTTCGTGTCATCTCTTGGAACACGGGTGCATCCTTGCATGGCGCACGGCACGAAGTTATGGATAGGGGGCAGGAGCGAACAATGGCGCAAGACTATATCGCACAGCACGACGGCGGGTACTGGATTGCCGATACCCGGGTGTCCCTAGATTCCGTGGTGTACGCCTTTCTAGAAGGCTTGTCTCCAGAAAGCATCGTGGACAGCTTCGAGACCCTGACGCTCGAACAAGTCTACGGTGCGCTCACCTACTACCTCGGGCATCGCGCTGACATCGACACGTACTTGAGGCAATCGGAAGCGGCATTCGATGCCTTATGCCGTCAAGCACGGGAAGCCCATCCTCTCCTGTATGGCAAACTGGATGAGGCGCACCGGCAAAGAACGGCAGAGCCTCCCCATGAAAGTCCGTTACCAAGCTGATGCCGACCTTGATCGGCGCATCGTCAGCGCAGTCCGTCGCCGTGAGCCTGCTATCGACTTTCGGTTCGCCTCAGAAGCACGTTCAGGTAGAGGGCTGAAAGGACTGAGGGATGATGCCGTGCTAGCGGTTGCTGCTGAGGAAGGCCGCATTTTAGTGACGCACGACCGGCGCACGATGCCGGAACACTTCGCTGCGTTCATCGCTGCCCAAGAAAGCCCTGGGGTGTTGATCCTGCCACGAAGGATGTCACTGCATGCCCTCGTGGAATGGATCATTACGATTTGGACGGCCAGCGAGGCGGAAGAATGGCGGAACCATGTCCTGCCTCTCCCACGCTAACCCTCCCCAGCATCACTGAACGGGTCCGTCCTGGGTCCGGAAAACGGCCCTAGGATGCGCGATTGTGCGGGACTTTGCAGAGCTAACCCCGCGAAGTCCTTGAAAAGCAACGAGTCAGTAGCGGAATGGCATTCAAGAGGTCGACGGTTCAATTCCGTTCAGCTCTACTCCGAAAATCAACTACTTAGGACTTTTCAACGCCAGAGCAGTCTGTTGGCAGAAGAAGCAACGGCCACCAAGTCAGCTCACCGCGCGGAAATGCCACCGTCGACCATGTACACCCCGCCGGTGCAGTAGCGACTGTCGTCGCTAGCAAGGAATAACATCACATCCGCCACTTCCTCTGGCGAGCCATAGCGCCGCAAAGGAACAGTGGCGGCGATACGTTCTTTCGCGTGCATGGCCGCACCGGGAGCGAAGCCTTCTTCTAATGACCGCATCATGCGGGTCTCGATGGGTGCGGGGTTCACGGTGTTCACGCGGATTTTATGTTCCGCGCCTTCGAGTGCCGCGACACGCATCATACCGATCACAGCATGCTTACTGGTGACGTACGCTGACACACCGGGCGTGCCACGGATACCTGCGACCGACGAGGTAATGACGATGCTGCCACCGCCGCGTTTGCGCATCTCTGGCATCGTGTATTTGAGTCCAAGCCATACGCCGCGCACGTTGACGGCGAGCACTTTATCGAACATGTCGAGCGGATAATCGCTAATAGATTGAACCACGCCTTCGATACCAGCGTTTTGCAAGGCAATATCAACGCCACCGTAACGCTCCACCGCCGTACGGACGTAGGTTTGTACCTGTTCAGGCTGAGTGACATCGGCCACAGCATAACTCACGGCGGTGCCACCGACATCTTGCACCGCTTGCCGCAGCAGTTCTTCTTGTAAATCGACCAGCAATACGTGTGCGCCTTCACGTGTAAACAATCGTCCAGCGGCAATGCCGATGCCACCGGACCCACCGGTGATAATCGCAACTTTTCCGTCTAACCTGCCCATAGTTCCTCCGTAATCGTAACTCGTGCTCGTCAATCGTGGTTGGCTATGAAGTGATCGCCGGTCGCTGCCGCCAGAAGCCTGTGGCTTGCTCGAAAGCATAAGCGAGCTGCAGCACCCCCCAGTCGTCATGATGCCGTCCGACGATTTGCACGCCGATGGGTAATCCTTCCGGCGTGAAGCCGCACGGTACCGAAATCGCCGGAAGTCCGGTGACGCTGATGAAATAACACGAGCGCATCCAGTCGAGATAGGTGCTCATTTGCACACCGTTGATCTCAGTGATGTAGCGCTGTTTGACATCGAACGGCGGGACTTGCGAGACTGGAAGAATGAGAAACTCATAACGTTCGAGAAACTGGCGGACGCGATGGTAGAGTTCCGTACGCTTCTTTTCTGCGCGTCCGATTTGTGGGCCGGTGAGTTTTGTCCCTTCTTCAATGTTCCAAATCACCGTGTCTTTCATGAGATGGCGATGCGTAGGCAGAAGATCTCCGAGGGCAAGGTCGAAATACCACGCCCGCCAGACACGGAAGACTTCATCCGCGTCGCTGAAATCCGGCGTTGCCTCTTCCATCTCACATCCAAGCGAGAGAAAAGTCTGCCGCTGAGCATGGATTGCCGCCGTGACTCGCGGGTCAACCGGCAGGCCACCGAGGTCTGGACTCCACGCCAAGCGGACGTTTTTGAAGTCGCGCTCCAGTGGCTGACGAAATCGTTCTCCAGATTCACTGATGGCAATCGGAGTACGTGGATCAGGTCCAGCCATGACGCTCAGCAGGAGCGCCACATCTTTCACTGTCCGTGCCATCGGGCCTTCCACCGGCAAAGGAAACCAGCCGACGCGATGCGGCCACGTCGGCACCCGACCCGGCGAGGGACGAAACCCAACGACGTTGCAAAAACTCGCAGGATTGCGCAGCGAACCGCCCAAATCGCTGCCGTCGGCAATCGGTATCATGCCGCACGCCAGTGCCACCGCTGCACCGCCACTACTGCCACCGCACGTCTTCGTGAGGTCGTAGGGATTCAGCGTTTCCCCGAAGACCTCATTGAACGTCTGCGAACCTGCACCAAATTCCGGAGTGTTGGTTTTGCCGATGGTAATTGCGCCAGCCGCACGCAAGCGTTCGACGATAATCTCATCTTGCTCCGGCACAAAGTCCTTGAAGATCGGAGAGCCTAAAGTGGTGCGGATACCTTTGGTCAAGACAAGGTCTTTATGTGCGATAGGTAAGCCGTGGAGCGGCCCAAAGTCGCTGCCTTTAGCAAGCGCTTCGTCAGCAGCACGTGCATGCTCCAGCGCACGCTCGGACAGAAACGTAACAATCGCATTCACCTGTGGATTGATGCGTTCGATCTGCGCGAGATGCGCTGTCATGACCTCTTGGCAAGAAATCTCTTTCGTACGAATGCGGCGGGCGAGATCGTTGGCAGTAAGAAAACAAAGGTCGGCAGATGCCGGTGTCGCCATAGGAACCCCCGTTCACGCCGACCAGCGGTCGATGTCGAAACTATCAGGCAGGGGAGCGAACATGACACGTGCTGGGCCGCCAACGGTGCGTGTCGTATGGCCTTTGCCGGTCACGTCACTCGCGAGAAAGGCTTCCCCAGCACGCCAACTGCGCAACTGGCCGTCGGTCGTGCCTACTTCGAGCTGTCCAGCCAGCACGACAACGATCTGTCGCGCTGGCGCGTTATGCCAGCTTTGCACCATGCCGTCCGGCAGTTCCACGAAGCAAACGTTAGGCGAAGTATAGGCATTGGAAAGACGGAGGATGTGGCCTTCTGCGTCTTTGCGATCATGGGTCATGGGAATGTCGACCTCCACAAACCGGGAGCCGCCATCATCAGTGGCTAAAAACCGAGTAATTTTCACGTGTCGTCCTCCTTTTATGCTTCGATCTTGACAGCCTGAGGCTTCACGCCTCACGTCTTCTTTTCTTCTTCGATGAGTGGAGCGCGGCTAGTGATAACGGTATCAATAAGCCCGTATTCTTTGGCTTCGGTGCTGCTCAGGAAGCGGTCGCGGTCGGTATCCTGCTCAATACGTGTCAGTGGTTGGCCAGTGTGATGGCTGAGAATCTGATTCAGGTCTTCGCGAATACGCAAGATTTCACGGGCGTGGATGTTAATGTCGCTGGCTTGCCCTTCGACCCCGCCCCAGGGCTGGTGAATCATGATGCGTGCATGCGGCAAGGCGTAGCGTTTCCCTTTGGCTCCAGCGGTCAGCAGCAGCGCACCCATGCTGGCAGCTTGGCCAAAGCAAAGCGTGGACACATCAGGCTTGATGTATTGCATCGTGTCGTAAATGGCCAATCCAGCGGTGACCGACCCACCTGGGGAGTTGTTGTAGTAGTGAATGTCGCGGTCAGGGTTCTCCGATTCCAAGAACAGGAATTGTGCGCTGACCAGCGCGGCGATTTCATCATTGACCGCAGTGCCCAAAATGACGATGCGGTCTCTCAACAGACGCGAGAAGAGGTCGTATTCCCGCTCTCCCCTACCCGTCTGTTCAACGACGATTGGACGATAGTACACCATAGTGAGCAGGACTTTAGCGCAATCCGTCCGCTCTCGCCAGCAACGTCCACGGCGGCGTTTCCTTGACAATCCGCCCGCTGCCTTTCAGAATACGCCGACACTGTCACGAGAGGGGAAGAACATGGACTTTGGTATTTGCGTTGCCTCAAAAATCGACGACGTTGGCTATATCACTCATGCTGAGAATCTGGGGTATTCCCACGCCTGGGTGGCGGACAGTCAGATGATTTGGTCGGACTGTTACGCCGTGCTGGCGCTCGCCGCCCAACAAACCCGGAAAATCAAAATTGGCACGGGCGTCTCAGTGTCCGGCACCCGTATCGCACCAGTGACCGCCAATAGCATCGCCACGATCAATCGCCTGGCACCGGGCCGCACGTTCCTCGGCATCGGTACCGGCAACACCGCCATGCGTCTGATGGGCCATAAGCCACATAAACTCAAAGAATTTGCCGACTACTTGCGCGTGCTGCGTGGGCTGCTGCGCGGCGAGGAGGTGGAGTTTACGTGGCAAGGGCAGACGCTACCGATCCAGTTCCTGATGCAAGATCATAAGTTCATTGAGCTGGAGCAGCCGATTCCGCTCTACGTCTCCGGCTTCGGCCCCAAAGCCCAAGCGTTGGCGGGCGAGTATGGCGATGGGCTGGTACTATCGGTACCGCCGGACCCAGGTTTCATGCATCGGGCGTTGCGTAATGCTGGTGCAGGTGCGGCCCGCGCTGGGCGCGAGTTGAACGATTTCTACACGGCCTCGCTGACCACTGCCGTCATTCTCGAACCCGGCGAGTCGCTGACCTCAGAACGGGTGCTACGCGAGTGCGGGGCGTTTGTCATCGCTTCGTTGCATTATTCCTACGATAAAGTACGGCAGATGGGCGGTGACCCACCTGCGCATTGGCGAAACCATTGGGAAGAGTATAGCAAGATGATCGAAGCGATCCCCGAACGCCAGCGTCACATGCGCATTCACGCCGGACACTGCACCTATCTGTTGCCCGAGGAAGCTAAGTTTGTCACGCCAGAACTGATTCGTTCGACCTGCCTAGTGGGCACCCCGGACGAAATCATCGAACAGATTCAGCGCATGGAAGAGTCAGGACTGCAACAAGTGATGCTGCTCCCTTCTTTCGAGACCCAATATCGTGTGATCGAAGACTTTACCCGCAAGGTGATGGAGAAACTATGAGCACAGAACACGCACCTCAACCAATTCCAGGCTCCTGCTTTTGTGGAGCCGTCACATTTGAGATTGAGCTACCGACGGCGTTTTGTGGGCATTGCCATTGCACCATGTGCCGACGGGTGCATGGTGCCGGGTACGTGACGTGGATCGCCGTCCCGTACACCCAGTTCCGTATGGTGACCGGCAACGAGCACTTGAAAGTCTATCACTCTTCCGACCACGGGCGGCGGTCGTTTTGCGACGTGTGTAGTAGTTCGCTCTTTTGCGAATCGACGCATCACCCTGAAGTCATCGACATCGTGTTGGCAAACATCGACGGGCAAATTGATCGCGAGCCCCAGGGGCACTACTACTTCTCGGATCGCGTAGAGTGGGCACCGAGCGAGGATGAACTGCCACGCTTCGGAGGAGTGTCAGGGGCAGAGCCGCTGAAGAGGTAAGTACCGCTGTCTCCTCAAGGTTTCGTCAATTGGAGGAAAGTCATATTCCGTACCGGGTCGATGTCGTCGATCTGGCACGGACGACGCCAGAATTTCGCCGTCGTGTTTTGGCTGAGGGAGTATTGTGGAACGCTTGAACGAACGACTGGCCACGGCGCAACGCGCCGTGAGTTCGCTGCTGGAGGTTTTGGCGATTGGACAACCTTCGCGAATTGAACGAGACGCAGCCATTCAGCGCTTTGAATACACCTGTGAAGCCGTGTGGAAAACGGCGCAACGATATTTGCAGGACGTGGAAGGGATCAGCGTCGGTTCGCCGAAAGGATGCCTGCGGACAAGTCGCGAGGTTGGGTTACTGACCGATGAGCAGACCACCCTCGGCCTAGAAATGGTTGATGACCGCAATCGTACCGTACACACATATAACGAAGCGGTCGCCGATGAGATTTACGCCGGGCTTGCTGCCTACGCCCGGCTGCTCGACACGTGGTTATCCGCGATTATGCAGCGGGCGCAACCGTAACCCGGATTAGCTTTTCGTCGCCAAATCCATCGCCGCTAATCCTTCTAGCGCAAGTCCGTAGCCGAGGTTGTCCAGCATCATGCGTTTGAGCTGCTGTGTCATCGCCACGCGTGTGTAGCGCAGCGTTAATGGCGGCTGCTTGATGAGCTGTTCCGCGAGTTCCCAGGCGCGTGCGAGCACTTTGTCCTTGGGCAGCACTTCATTGACCACCCCGAGACGTAAGGCTTCTTGCGCGGACAATTTCTGCCCGGTGAGGAGAAAGTAGCGTCCGCGATTCGCCCCCAACAGCAGTGGCCACACGAGATGGACGCCGTCCGCCGGCACGATGCCATTATTGAAGTGCGGCGCGTCTTGGAAGTCCGCCGTCTCCGAGGCGATAACGATATCCGACAATACGGCGACCTCAGCGTGAATCAACGCTGGACCATTCACGGCGGCGATGACCGGCACTTCGATGTCGAGCAGGTTCATCAGCAGCCGCTTGCCTTCCCAGTAGATCTTGTCCCAGCCGCGCGGCGTGCTGAGACCGGCGAAGCTCTGAAAGTCGATCTCTGCGCAGAACGCCTCGCCAACGCTGGTGAGGATGACGACTTTATTCTCCGGGTCGGCACCGAGATCCGTACACGCATACGGCAGTTCACGATGCACGCTTTCGTTCCAGACCAACGAGTTGCCTTTGTTGTGCAGGGTCACTTCCAAGATGCCGTTGCGGCGTTGCATGCGAATGTCTTGGTACTTGTTGGCGTACTCTTCGAGACGGGACATGGCAGGACCTCCTTTTCACACTCCAAAAAACTGGGCAGCATTCTCTCCCAAAATTTTATCGACTGATGCTTCCGGCAGCTTCGCCAGCGCTCGTCGGGCTTTGGCAATGGGTTCGACGAACCCTTCAGCATGCGGGAAATCTGAACCGATGAAAAACTTGTGGTCGCCGAGCATTTCGACCATGTAAGGCAGCAACCGTTCCGTCGGATCGGCAGAGACCCAGATGTTGCGCTCGAAGTATTCACTGGCTGGACGCTGCATCTGGCAACTATGACCCATGTAGCTGTAGCGATAATCGAGACGATCCAGCCATTCGACCACCCAGCCGCTAGCGGCTTCAATGGTCGAGACACGCAAGCGCGGGAAACGCTCGAACACGCCGTCGTAGACCATTGTGGTCAATGCCATGCGGGGGTCCTGGATGGCATTCATGCTCAGATACATGAACCCCGGGCGGCGGTCCTGATACCAGTCGTGGCCGGTGTAATTGCGATGGACGACGAGATGGATGCCCACGGCCATGTCGCAGTCCTGCGCTATCGCCCACACGGGATCGAAGTCCGGACTGCCAAAACTCTTGCCTTCGACTGGCAGCGCACCGACGAATACCGCGCGTACTCCGGCTTTGGCCAGCCGCTGCATTTCGCGCACGGTGGCTTCGGGGTGACGCAGCGTGAGATGGCCGACTGGAAACAAGCGATCACGATGCGTCGAACAGACCTCCAATGCCCAGGTATTGTAAGCGCGGCAATGGGCGGCAGCGAGTTCTGGGTCGGTCACTTGCCCTTCCCACATGAGCCCCAGGGTCGGGTAGATGAACTGGCTTTCCATACCTTCCAGGTCGAGAAACCGCACCCGCGCGTCCATATCTTCAAGCGAACTGTTGAAAGCGGTGGCGTAGTCGAAGGTTCCCAAGCCTTTGCCCTCCTCCTTCTGCCCATATCCCACACCGACGCCCAGCATGTCTTCCATCGTGAATTCGCCCACGCCGTCGATGCGCTTACTCTCGTTAATGACCATGACATGCGCACCTGTGGCATCACGCTCAAAGCGCAAGCAACGTGAGCGAAATTGCGGCTCGATATAGCGTTCCCACAAGTCCAACGGCTCCATGAAATGACTGTCAGCGTCGATAATACGTCCCATTTGATCCCCTCGCGTGAAAGACTTTGTGTGCTCGTGTTCGTCGTTCGTGTTCAGCAGACGTTAGCGCCTTCCGTCCCGTGGGGTCAAGAGACGGAAAGATAGAGCAGTGGAGATTACCTTGCCCTTGCTTTAGAAACAAACACAAGCGATGCTTGGGATATGCGAAGACGCGGAGGAAAAGTACCATGAGTCTTATGATTACGCAGGAATATAAAGTGTTGTTAACTCAGAGACTCTTGGCCAATCCGGCCGGTGAGCAGCATCCATGCTGGCAGGCAACAGTCATGGGGTTCCCCTACTTGAGCGAAGAAGCGGGTTCTCGTGAACAAGTGATCGAACAGCTGCGATCCAAGATAGAGGAACTGGGCCGGAACGCGGCAATCATTACCTTGACCGCGCCAGTCCTTCCTTCAGAGCTAACGGGGACTGACAGAGAACTCGCTGCGCAAGGCTGGGACGACTACGAAATGTTCGAGAACGACTCAGAAGCACTTCTTCTCTTCGACCACATCGAAGAAGAACGCGACCGTCACAGCATTGGAGACGAATGAGCTTTCTCTGGGACTCGAACATCCTGCGCCATTACGTGGATGGCCACCCACGTCTTCTGGACAACCTCAAGAAAGTGCCGCGTCGCATGGTCGCACTTCCTGTCATCGTCACAGCCGAACAACTACAAGGGAGGGCCGGGGCACTGCTCAAGGCGGAACCTGCTCGCATTGCTCATGTGCAGGAATTATTCCGAAAGACACAACTCCTAATGAGTCGGTTTCAAATCCTCTATTTTGACGAACAGTCGCTTGCGGCTGCGCAACAACTTATCGCCCAGACGCGCACGCGAAAGCGCTACGCCGATGTCCTGATCGCAGCACAGACCATCGCGGGGCACCATGTTCTGGTGACGCGCAATAGCACGCACTTTCGTGACCTCCTGCCACCACCTCAGTTGCAAAACTGGATTGACGACGAAATCTCCCTGTAAGTATGGAACGCGGAAGGTAAGTGAGATTGCCTCTCTCTACTTCTTCTCCCGCACCGGCAGAATCAGCCCTGTCCCCACCGCCAGCACCGCTGCGGCCACACTCCAAGCCAATCGCCAGGAATGGGTGTAATCGACGAGCAAGCCGAACAGCGGCGGGAAGGCGATGATGCCGGGATACATGATCGTCATGGCCATCCCGAGCGTACGCCCTTGTTTGGTGGGACCAGCAATCTCTGCCAACATGGCGATCCAGCTCCCGTGCCAGCCGATGGTGTTGAACGCATACATCAAAACGACGAGGCCGATAAGCCACAACGGTACACCCGGCGGCAGCCAGCCCAACACCAACGAACCTGCGGTGGAGAAAACGCTGGCCCACACTAAGGCTGGTTTACGATGCTGGCGAAACCAGCGGTCACTCCACAGCCCCCAGAGAATGCGCCCTGCCGCTCCTGCGATTTGCGCACCGACGAGTAAGGTAGCAGTGGTGGTGATGGGGATGTTCTGCGTCTCTTTGAGATAGAGCGCCAAATACGTAATCAGGGCGAATTGCCCGAGCGGGAGGAGTGCACCAGCTAGCCCCAAGAGCATGATGTCCTTGGTAAGAATGTCACGCAGATGTCCGCGAGCTGCCGGTTTGCCGTGTACTGCTCCTGCCGTCGCCCCATCTGGGCTGCGATAAGAAAACCAACATACGGCCATCGACAGGAAACACACGGCACCGCTCACAACCA
Source organism: Pseudomonadota bacterium (assembly GCA_005804965.1). GTDB lineage: Bacteria > Desulfobacterota > Binatia > Bin18 > Bin18 > SYOC01. The sequence goes on along the minus strand of SYOC01000081.1, from coordinate 1,029 downwards.
CGGCAATTCTCCAGCCGGCAGCGACGGCAATAGCTGGCAAAGTAGCGGCCGCCAGTGCACCACCAACAGGAATGCCAGTTTGACGCACGCCCATGGCCACACCGCGTTTGGCGACGGGGAACCACATCATGACGGCTCGGCTGCCTGCCGGAGTGGGAAACGACGCACCGATGCCAGCAGCAAACAACGCCAACAGCGCGGTCATAAATCCTTGCGTGGCAGCGACAGTGAGACAAAATGTACCGACAATGAAGTTCCCCCACATCAGCGCAGCACGTTCTCCCTTGACATCCACAACCCAACCAGCAGCGAACATTGAAACGAGCGAGCCGGCCATGATCGCCGAATTGAAGAGTCCCACCTGACCGCGCGTCAGCCCGAGGTCGGTCTGGATGAACGGCGCAAGAATCGGTACGCCTTGCGTGACGATGGAGACAGTGATTTGCGCGAGCAGAGCAATGCTGAGCATCAACCAGTGCAGGGGAATGAGGGCACGGGTCGGCTGGACGCGGGTCTCAGTATCCGAGGCAAAAGCAGTGTCGTGAGAGATGTCGCGGTAAAGGGGGGGACTCGGTTTGTGCGGCATTCGCAGGGGTGTAGCGGTTTTTCTTGACTATCGGAAGGACGGGAAACCGACCCCCGAGCCACGAACACGAGCACGAGCACGAATACAAAGCCGTCCTACACCTGCGTACCATGCTCCGCTACACTTGCCGGTCTCGATCCTCAATCACGGTAGCGGAGGAGTGATATGGAATTTCTCGTAGTGGCCTATGACGGCAAAGATGCCGACGCAAAGAAGCGACGGTTGGACGCTCGCCCGGCGCATCTCGACGGCATACACGTCCTGAAAGCGAACGGCTCATTCATCAACGGCGGGGCTATTCTCGACGACGAGGGCAACATGATCGGCTCGACGCTCTATGTCGAGTTTCCTTCACGCTCCGCATTGGACCAGTGGCTGAATAATGATCCTTACGTGATCGGCGGCGTGTGGGTTGATATCGAGGTGCGTCCGATTCGCTTGGT